>NZ_JBEOVN010000046.1:0-42436 GCF_040295565.1 Streptomyces sp. NPDC002785
CTCATGGAAGTGGTATGCGACCGTGTCGTCGTCGATTTCGCTGAGCGATCCCTCCTGGGCGCGCAGCGCACCGGCGAAATAGCGGAAGTGGTCGATGGCCAGGGGGATGTCGGCGGCCAGGGTCTCGCGTACCGGCTTGCCGTTGTCCCAGCTCTCGGCGACCGCCAGTTCCTCCAGGTGCGCCTCCATCCGGTCGGCGATCCTGTTGAGGACCGAGGCACGGTCGCCTGCCGCGGTGGCTCCCCATGCGGGGGCCGCGGCGTGTGCCGCGTCCAGGGCCCTTTCGACGTCCTCGGCACTTCCGCGGGCGATCTCGGTGAAGGGGCTGCCGTTGACGGGGCTGGGGTTCTCGAAGTACTGGCCACGAACGGGCGGGACATACGCGCCGCCGATCCAGTGGTCGTAGCGGGACTCGTACGAGACGATGGCGCCCTTGGTGCCCGGCGCAGCGTAACGGGTCATCTCTGTGGCCTCCGGATCCGGTGCCGCCCGCCGTTGGACGGCCCTCGGCGTGAGGGTAGGCAGTGCGACGTTGCAACCCCGTTGCGTGGGCTGCGGGGAGCGGCTATCGCTGCTCGACGTCCAGCGCCCTGGCCCTGGCGAGGAGTGCGGGGCGCTGTCCCGCGGGTACGGCCGCGGCGAGCGCCTGCCAGACCGCGAGATCGTCCTCGCCCCATGGGCTGTACGCCCAGTCGGCCAGCAGCCCCGGGTCACCGCGTGCGATGAGTGCTGCCCGCAGCTGCTCGTCGAGCCGGCGCCGCAGGCGGATGACGGCTGGCGCCTGCGAGCCCGGTAGCAGCGGACCCGCGTAGGCGCTGAGTGCCGCGGCCACCGCGCCGGATGCCAGTCTGCGCGCCACCGTGTCGAAATCGGCGTCGACCGGCGCGGAGAGACGGTAGGGGCGGGAGAGCAGGAGTTCGGGGCCGAGCAGTCGCCGCAGTCGGGAGAGTTCGGCCCGCAGCGTTACCGGGGTCACCGACTCGTCCTCGTACAGTTCGACGAGGAGTTCGTCGCCCCCGAGGCCTTCGGGATGGCGGGCCAGCGTCACCAGGATCTCGCTGTGCCGCCTGCTGAGCGGGATCTTGCTGCCTTCCGCGACGAGCAGCGCCTCGTCCCGGCCCAGCGCACTGAGCTGTACGGTCTCCCCGGCCGGCGATGGTGCGAGGAGCGCGAGCTGCGATTCCGCGGCGCGTGCCACCGCCTGCACGAACGCCAGGCTGTGCGGATGCGCGAGCCGGTCCCCACCGGTGATGTCCACGGCGCCCAGGACCCGTCCGGTGCGCGGGTCGTGGAGCGGCGCCGCCGCGCAGGTCCACCGCTGGACCGGCCGCAGGAAGTGCTCGGCGGCGAAGACCTGCACCGGCCGGTCCACGGCGATGGCCGTACCCGGCGCGTTCGTCCCGGCCACGGACTCGGCCCAGCGGGCGCCCTCCACGAAGTTCATCCGCCCCGCGGCCCGTCGGGCCATCACGTGTCCTTCGACCCACAGCAGTCTGCCGTGCGCGTCGCAGACCGCGAGTAGATGTTCGCCGTCCGTCGCGTACGCGCTCATCAGCTCACGGATCAGCGGCATGGCGGGGGCCAGGGGATGCCCGTCCCGGTACGGCCCGAGGTCGTCCGTTCCGAGCTCCACCAAGGCCGCACCGTCCGGGCTGACCCGGGCCCGGGCCGAGCGCCGCCACGACTCACCGACCACCGGACGTACCGGCCGCTCCAGCCGTCCGGCCGTGGTGAACACCTCGTGTGCGTGCAGCAGTTGGCTGTGCCGTTCACCGGCGTCCGTATCGGCTGCCAGGGCCACCCAGGGGTCCGTCAACTCACCCTCCCGTCCAGGGGCGTCGTACACACCCCATCGTGGCCGCCGTCGACGCCTGCGACAACCGCGGTGCGGAGAGTGATCGGACGCGGTGGCGAAAGGCGCTCAGCCGGCCGAGTAGAGATTGACGAGACGGATGTAGCGCACCCAGTCCCAGTTCGGACCGGGATCGGTGTGGTCGGTGCCCGGGACCTGGGCATGGCCGAGGATGTGCGCACGGTCCTTGGGGATGCTGTAACGGTCGCAGACCGACGCGGTCAGCAGCGCCGACTTCTCGTACATGACGTTGGTGAAGTACGAGGGCTGGTCCACCCAGCCCTCGTGCTCGATGCCGATGCTGCGCGTGTTGTAGTCCCAGTTGCCCGCATGCCAGGCGATGTTCTGCTCCCGGACGCACTGGGCGGCATAGCCGTCCGCCGAGCGCACCACATAGTGTGCGGAGACCTGCTTCGCGGGATTCTGGAAGATCCCGATCGTGCTCGGAAACGTCTCCTGGGTGACATGGATGATCACGAACTGGATGGGATAGGCCGAAGGGCGGGTCGACGCCGTGTAGTTGGACGTGGACGCGGGTGTCCAGTGGGCGAGTGGATAGTCGGTTTCGCCTGCCGCCGTGGAAGTGGCGGCGCGGGCGGAGGCCGGGATCAGTGCGGCGGCCGCTGTCGCGGCGGCGCCCTGCAGAATCCTTCTGCGGTGCATGAACACTCCTGTGCGGGAAGGGGGTCAGGGGCTGGACAGCAGTGTTGCAGTCTCCCGCAGATGGCGGTGGAGTCCGCGATGGGGATCACCTGCGGGCAGCCACTCCTTGCGGATCTTCGCCACACAGGTGTAGTTGGCGTCGCGCACATTGGCCAATGGCGCCTCGCCGGCCTGGCCGACCAGCTGATAGGCATCGAGTTCGGACAGACCGTAGTCGCGCGCCAGCCACTGCACCAGGTCCAACTGCGAGATGCGGAAGGCGTCTTCGAGTGGACGGGCGGAGCCGGTCGACATCAGGTGGGTGTCGGACTCGATCCGCGGCCACGGTGTCGTGACTCCTTTGAGCAACTCGACCAGGACCACCGTGTTCATCGCGCACTCCACGGCGACCCCGCAGGTCTCGCCCTCGCCCTGACGGGCATGGCCGTCCCCGAGACTCAGCAGCGCACCTTCGACATTGACGCCCAGATAGCAGGTCACGCCTGCCCTCATCTCGGGTGTGTCCATGTTCCCGCCGTGCGCGTCGGGCACCAGCGCGGACCGTACCTCCAGATTGGCCGGCGCCACCCCGACCGTGCCGTGCATCGGATCTATCGGCAGCTTCACCTGGATGCCGCTGTCCCTGGCGCTGAACAGACAGGTGCGGCGCGCCCGGTCGAGCTGCCACATCCATACCACCTCGGGCAGCGGAGCCTGCAGCGACGCGGTGGTGTGCGTGGAGGTGAGCGCCCCGAACAGTGGAACTGTCGTCGAGGCGGCCCAGTCCCTGGCCGGTTCGACGGACACGAAATGCACCGCGACCGTGTCACCGGGCTCCGCACCCATCACATGGAAGGGACCGGTCTGCGGGTTGAGGAAGGGGAACTCGCAGACCTCGGACACCAGGTCCTTCTCGGAACGTACCCGGCCGGCGAAGCAGTCCTCCGTATACACATCGAGGAACGTCCCCGGCTCGATACGGGCGACCGGCGCCGCTCCGCCGAAGGTCCAGGCGTAATCGCCCTCCTTGGGGCGGACGGTCAGAATACGGGGGTCGTTCATCGCTGCACTGCTCCTGTCTCGGGCTCCCTGGCCGGCCCCGGGGCTTCGTCAAGATGGATCCGTCCGGTCTGTGCCACCCGCTTTGGATGTCTGCGCACCAGCACCACCAGGACAACGATCCCGATCAGCATTCAGACACCGACCACCGGACCGGCGTACGAGACGGGCGCACTCAGCTCGGAGACGAAGTCGAAGGCCGGAATTCCTGCGGCCGTCAGCAGCGCGGGAACGAACGCCGCGATGCCCAGTACCGGGAAGAGCAGATGGAGTACGGGGTTGAACGCGTCGCGCCGTCGTCGTAGGAAGTACCCCGCGCAGGCCAGATTCACGATGACGTACACACCGGTGATCACCGTCACGATCACGGTGGCCAGCAGCACGAACGCAGTCACCGGGTCGTAGGCGAAACCCAGTCCGAGCGCCACGCCGACCGCGATCACGAACTGCACGGCCACTCCGGTGACGGGGGAGCGGCGGCGGGGATGGAGCCGCGCGAAGGCCTGCGGGAACACCCCGATGCGGCCGAGGGCGAACGCCGTCCGGGTCGACACATTCGCGCACGCATTGGCGTTGGCCACGGTCGAGTTGACCACGGCCAGGAAGAGCAGCACCCAGAACAGTCCGAACGAGGCGCGGGCCACGCCGTCCCACGACGCCGCCCCCGAAGCGCCGAATCCGGCGAAGTGGTCCGGTCCGAAGTGCACGGACATCGCATAGGTGGTGAGCACGTACACCAGGCCGATGGAGAGCGCCGCGCCGAGCACGGCACACCGTACGGGCGTCGCGCGAGCGGCGGAAGACGGCAGGAGCTCGAACTCAGGTGCGTGGGTGGTGGAAGCCGCCGGATCATGGACGCGGACGACTCCGGCACAGGGACCGGGCCGCCGAGAGAAACCGGGCGCGGAGCTGGCGAACGGGGAACGCGTGCTCAACTGCGCGCGCTCGCCTTCTGAAGCCGGGGTCGGCAGCGCTCTCGTATGCGAGTACGGGGTCAGCCGTGGAGCGGGCGCGGCAGCTTCAGCAGCGTCACCGACGTCTCGATGCCGCTGTCGACCAGGCGGCCGTCCGCGTCGAACGCCTCGGCGCCATCGGTCATCCCGAAGTCGTTGTCGTTGATCAGAGCGAGCGTGTCCCGGCCCGTCACCGCCACACCCTCGACCTTTCCGGGCACGCCCGCGACCTTGCCCAGGTCGACGACCAGACTCTTGCGGAGCACCGGCACGCCCGACGCCGACGGGTTGGTGAGCTCCTCGTACGAGGGAGACGTCGCCGGGTCGTCCCAGGCGGAGCCCAGGATGCCGGAGCCGTGCGGAAGCGTCACCCGGTGCAGTCGGGCCGCCTTGTCCGTGCGCTCCTCGACCAGGATGCCGTCCCGGCCGACCGCGACAACCGAGGAGATCTTCAGCTCGGAGGTGTCGTCCTCGCTCGGGTCCACGACATCCACCGCGTCGAACCGGTAGGCGTACTCCGCCGTGACCGCACGCTTCTTCGTCGAAAAACGCAGCAGCCGCACATTGCGCGACGACTCGCCCGCGTCCAGGTCGGGCAGAGAAAGCGGGCTCTGCACCGCAAGCACCAGATCGCCGCCCGGCAGCAGGGCCAGCCCCTCGAAACCGCGGTTGATCTTTCGGTGCAGGAGTACACCCGGCAGTGCCTCCACGACCGGATAGTCGGCGCCCGTCAGCCCGAGCCCCTGCGGGACGTAGCGGGTCAGCACCCGGCCGCGGGCGGAGACATGCACCAGCGAGGGGCCGTACTCGTCCACGAGCCAGAAGGTGCCGTCGGCGGCGCGGACGATGCCTTCGGTGTCCAGGCCGTTCGGGTCGTACGCGAGCGGCGTCTTCGCGTCGTACGTGTACGGGGCCTCGTCGCGGCCCTGCTGGTTCGGCAGACCGGTGACGGCGGCGCCGGACCGGGTGGTCAGGGGAATGGCCCGCAGCACCTGGATGTGCTTGCCGCTGACTCGTACCTTGACGATCGCCGGGTCGAAACCGGGGACCGGGAAGGTGCGACGCTTCTTCCCGTCGATCTTGATCTGGCCGTTGGGGCCGCGGTCCGTCACCGTCCAGAACTCGCCCTTGCGGCCCGCCGGATAGATGTCGCTGCCGATACCGCCGAGCATCACACCACGGTCGTCGGCAACCGTCCCCGGGAGCAGCCCGTTGCTGAACCCCGCCAGCGGGACGTCGCCGAGCACGGCGCTCCCGGTGACCCGCACGGTGCGTTCCGGACGCTCGTGCCGGTCCTGCGCGCCCGTTGCCGTTCCGGCGACACATACCGTTGCGAGCAGGGCGAGCGGCAGGCCGACGGCAAGAGAGCGACGGGCAACACGCGTGGACATGGGGCCTCCTGAGGCACAAACAGCTCGTACGGCCGCCAGACTCCGCCCTCTCGTTCAATGCATGGTGACATCGAGTTGAACGCAAGGGCAGAACACGACGACGAGCGGGGGCCGGCCGTCCTGCCCGGCCCCACCCGTTCGCCGCTGAGCGGCCCCAACGACGACCTCAGCCGTCCGACACGCCTGAACCTCCCAGCGCCGCCGCCGGATCGTCGTCCGCCGGACCTGCCGGATACCAGAGCCCGCTCTTTTTGCGGTACGGCCACCAGCGCCCGTCCCGCCCGTAGCGCAGCTGTACACCGTCTTCCACAGCGGTCCAGCGATTGCCCGCCGCCCGCAGCCGGGGCTGCTCTCCCTCTTCCCACGCCTCGGCGAGCCGGGCCCTGGCCCTGGCCCTGGCCAGGGACTCCGGATCCGGCGTCCACTCCTCGTCCAGCACGGTGAGCGCAGCCGCCCCGCCGAACTGCCAGGCACGCACCGCCGCATCGAGTTCGGCTCGCGGCCGCCCCGATCCGGCTGCCAGACGTGTCGCGCCGGGCGTCCGCGACCAGCCGTACGGCATCCTGGCGCGGCGTCAAACCAGCTGGCAGCGGCTGCTGTTCATGGCCGGGGGACAGAGCGTCCGCCAGCATCCGGTGGGCGCGCGCCGCACTGTCCGTCGCCAGTATCTCCAGAACCGCCGGATCGACGCCGGGTTCCGGTTCGGTCTCCGTGTCCAGCGACGGCGCAGGGCCGGGCTCCGCGGGCAGCGGCGGGGGAGCGGGCAGCGGGGGCAGGATGTCCCGCGCGGCGAACGCCTCGTCCGCTCGTACGCCGCGGTGCTTCGTCTTCGCATGCGGGGGCGCGGCGAACGGCGGCTCCTGGTGTTGCTGCACCAGGCCCTGGTCAACGCCCGCACCGTGCTCCCGGCACCCGCTTGGGAACGGCGGTGGGGTGACGCTCACGCTCGGTTTGAAGACCTGCAGCGGAAAGTCGGCCCAGGCGCCTGGCAGCAGGCCCGCACGAGGATCACCGACCTCGACCGCACCATCATCGACAATCTGCTGAACGGATAGCTGAACCCATGACGGCTCCCCTCGAAGCCGACCCCTATCTGCTGCCGCTGCCCGGAGCGGACACCCCGGTCTTTCCCGCTCACCTGGTCATCGCCCGCCACGCTCATCTCAACAGCCTTTACAGCGATGCGATTTGGCCTCTCGCGCCACTCATCGACGACCCCAGCATGGAACGTGGCCGGCTCGCCTGGGCCTCCTGCCCCGAGGACTTCCGCGAGGAGCTCAGGCTGATCACCTGGACATTCTTCAACGGCGAACTTCGCAACACCTTCGTACGCGACCGAGGCAATCGCATGCGGACCCGCCTTGCACCCGGAACCGCCCGAAACACGGTCTACCAGTGGTTGGGGATGGCCGACTGGCTGCACAAGCAAGGCCTCACCAGCTTCGCGGAGTTGAACCGCGACACGTTCAGCCGCTACGCCGCGCATCTTCGCGAGACGATCGCTACGCGGGGTGCCGTGAGGAATGCCCTGACCGCCGTGACACGGCTGTGGGCATTCGACCAGCTCAGCGCACGGCCGATCGAAATCCGCCGTCCTCCGTGGGACGAGGAAGGCATGGACGACTACCTGCCCGCAGCCTCGCCCCGCGGCCCGGAGAATGCGCGAGAGCCCCTGAGCGAAGAGGTCATGGGCCCGCTCTTGATCTGGGCCCTGCGCCTGGTGGACGACCTGGCCGACGACATCATCGCCGCCCACGAGGAGACTGTCCGCCTCAGCCAGGCGGCCCTCACACAACCCAGTACCCCCGAGGGCCGGAAGTCCCTGCGCACCTATCTCACCGGGCACCTCGTCGACCGACGCCCGCTGCCCTCGACCCGTCAGAACGGGAAGACCGCTCTGGCCCGGCAGTACATTGCCGGTGTCACCGGTGCTTCCCTCAAGCAGGTCGCACTGGCCTACCGGGACCGCGGACTCGGCGCCCTGGTCGCCGCCGATCCTGGTCCCTGCCCGCTGGATGTCACGGCCACAGGGCGGATCGCCGGCCGCCCCTGGCGCTCGCGCATCGACTACACCGAAACCAGCGAACTCCTGAGGCACCTGATCACGGCCGTGTTCATAGTCTGCGCGTACCTGACCGGCGCCCGCACTCAGGAAGTGCTCGCGATGCGCTCGGGCGGCTGTCCTGATCCAGAAGATGGGCAAGGGCGACACTTGATGCGCATCCAGCCCGAAGACATCGACGAGTCTCTCGATGACGAGGATGAGCTGGACGACGATCTTGACGACGAGCCGCATCTGCTGATCCGCAGCAGGCACTTCAAGACCGCCACCGACCCGGACACCGGCAACTACCTTCCCAGCGGCGCCGAACGAGCCGTCCCCTGGGTCGCCATCGCCCCGGTCGTCAACGCGATCAGAGTCCTCGAGCGACTCGTCCCCGAGGGCGACCTGCTCTTCGGCGCTTCCGTCCACAACCGGACCCACCCCAACACGCGGACAGGCTCGCTGATTGTCGACACCATTCGGACCCGGATCGAGGACTTCGTGACCTGGGCCAACGCGGAAGCCGACGCCCATGACCTTCCAGGAGAAGTGATCCCACCCGACCCGCACGGGAAGATCGGACTCGGACGCTTCCGCCGGAGCCTCGCCTGGCACATCGCACGCCGACCAGGAGGACTGGTCGCCCTCGCCATCCAGTACGGCCACATGCGCACGGTGCTGAACTCCGACGAGTCGGGCCGCTACGGCAGCCGCAGCCGCTCAGGCATTCACCAGCTCGTCGACGTCGAGACCGCGCTGGCCACCGCTGACGCCGCCGCCGACCTGGCTGAGCGATTCGAGGCCGGCGAGGGTATCTCCGGTCCCGCGGCCCGCCGCGCTCTCCTCCAAGCCACCACCGGCCCGATGTTCCAAGGCGGCCTGGTCAAAAGCGACTTCCCCGTGAAACACACACTGGCCCGCCGCCACCTGGCTCGGGACGGCAGCGTGCTCTACGACAATCCCCGAGCCCTCCTGCTCTGCCTGTTCAGAAGCGACAGAGCCCCCTGTCAGGAGGACGGCCGACTCTCCGAGCCCATCCTTGACCGCTGTGTCCCGAACTGCGGAAACATTGTCCGGACCGACCGGCAAGCAATCGCGCTTCGCGAACGGGCCCAGCAGTTGGAGATTGAAGCCGACCACGTTCCCGGTCCGCTGGCAGACCGCGGTCTCGCGGCAGCCCAGCAGTTCCGCGACCAAGCCGACGAACACGACCGCACCCGCTTCACTGTTGAGGACACCACGGCATGAGCCCGGCACCCGACGAACGCGACCGCATTCGCGCCGCCATGCACCGCATCCTCGACGGCACCCCTGAACGCTCCAACGGAGCGCTCACCATCGTCGCCCTCGCCATCGAGGCCGATGTTCCCCGCAACGCCCTGACTCAGCGGCACACCGACCTCAAGAACAAGTTCTACGACCGAGTCAGGGCCCGGGGCGGTACTCCGGATGCCGAAGTCCGGCTCCGCAGGAAGATCTCCGACCTCAAGACCACCATCGCCAACAAGAACAAGGAGATCGTCCGGCTTCGCGACGATGTCCAGGGATTCCTGGCGGAAAACACGCGACTGACCCTGGAGAACGAGGAGTTGCGGGACGTGCTCAGCGGGCGCCCGAGCAACGTCACTCCGCTGCGGGCGGGACCATCAGGTAGCCGGTGAGCGGTAGTGCGGGACAGTATCCCGCACTGCGAATCCACTACAGCCTGGTGGTCGCCCACCCGTCCGAGGCGAACCCCTCGGACGGGTAGAGCAGGTCGCAGACTCCGTCGGTCTCAGTCTGCAGGAACCGGTAGCCGGCTCCCTCGGTGGATCACGTACGACGCAAGCCGGAGGGCAGGACATCAGGCTGAGCAGGGAGATCAGGGCTACGCCGGTGCGCACGTTGACGGCGCGTTGGGGCACTTGTGCGCCCGCGGCGACGGGCCGGGCGCCGCGTCATCAGGCGGGCTGGGCGGTGATGGTGCAGAGGCGTTTGGTGGCCCGGGTCAGGGCCACGTACAAGTCCCTTTCCCCACCGGGGCGGGCCGTGATGATTTCCGCGGGGTTCATGACGACGACCCCGTCGAATTCCAGGCCGCGTGCTTCGGACGCCGGCACGATGCGTGCGTGGTGAGCGATGCCCTGGGCCGTCAGCTCGCTCACCCTGGTGTCCGCGCAGATCACTCCCAGAAGCTCGCCCGGGTGCGCGGTGCTCTGGGCGCGGAGTTCCTCAACGACGGCGGTGACCAACCCGTCCTCAGGTGTGGTCACGGTGCGAGGGCTCTCACCGCTTCGCAGTGACCGTGTGGGTTTCTGGTCCGGAGCGATCCGCGTGAGCAGGTCCCGGACGCTCTCCAGGATCTCCTGCGTGGTGCGGTAGCTGACGGTCAGGTTGTGCAGTTTGAACCGCGGTCCGACGTGGGGGCTCAGTGCTTCCTTCCAGTCGCGTGCTGTCGCGACCGGGCCTGCCTGGGCGAAGTCACCCACCAGCGTCATCGCCCTTGCCGGGCAGCGTCGGACGATCATCCGCCACTGCATGGCGGTCAGTTCCTGCGCCTCGTCGACGACGACGTGCCCGTACGTCCGCTCTGGAGGGCCGTCGACCAGGCTTGCCGCCTCGTCCAGCAACGGCACATCGGCATCGGTCCACGGGTCGTCCGGACCGCGCAGCAGAAGGGACCGCTCCTGCGCGGTGAGGCGGGGCAGGCGCTCGGCGAGAGCGCCGGCGTCCGTCAGGAGCGCCTTCACGAGGTCACCGGGTACCAGCCGCGGCCACAGCACCTCGACCGCTCGGTCGACGCTGGCGTCGTCGAGGAGATCGGCTCGGATGGCATCCAGGTCCAGCTCGTGGGCCGGGCCCGGGTCGGCCGCACCTTCGGTACGGCGCTGGGCGGCTCCCGTGAACCGGTCGAGGTTCAGGCCCGTCATCCTTTCGGCATCGGCGTCGATCTGCTCCAGGAGGTCGCCCATGTCTCGTTGCATCGCGTCGGTGACGGCGTCGACCAGGAGCTCTTTGAACACCTGGCGCGCGGGGTTGTGCCCTTGTGCGGCCGCCACGGCGGCGTTGCGTGCCGTGGCGACTTCCTCGTCGGACAGGTGAACCAGTTCCTGTCCGACTCGCACGGTGAAGTCACCGGCGGGGGCCTGGTGGGCGCGCAGCAGGCCGGCTAGGGCGTCGGCGAGGTCGGAGCTGCCCTTGAGACGCGCCGTGTCGAACGGGTCCGCCGTGTCCGGGGACACTCCGGCCAGTTCCCGGCAGGTCGCCAGATCGACGTCGTTCTCTCCGAGCGAGGGAAGGACCTGGGAGATGTAGTCGAGGAACCGGGCGTTCGGGCCCACCACCAGGACACCTTCCTCCGCGGCGCGCGGGAACGCGTACAGGACGTAGGCCGCCCGGTGCAGGGCGACCACCGTCTTGCCGGTGCCGGGCCCGCCCTGCACCACGGTCACCCCGCGGTGGGAGGAGCGGACGATCTCGTCCTGCTCGGCCTGCAGCGTCGCGACAGCCGCGTGCATCTGGCCCGTACGCCGTGCCGACAGAGCCTCGGTCAACGGGCCGTCCCCCACGGCGTCCTCGTCGGTCGGCGGGGTCCCGTCCAGCAGTTCGTCGCTCACCGAGACGACCGTGCGCTCCTCCAGGCGCAGGTGCCGGCGCCGGCGCAGATCCATCGGGTGGACCGGCGTCGCCTCGTAGAAGGGCCGCGCCGCGTTCGCGCGCCAGTCCACGAGCAGAGGCAGGTCATCCTCCTCCGTATGCAGTCCGATCCGCCCGATCCGCAGGGCCGTGCCGTCCGTCCAGTCGATGCGCCCGAAGACCAGCCCCTTTTCGGCGCCCTCCAGCCGACCGATCTCCTTGGCCAGACGCTCGGCGGCGATTTCTCTCTCGTATGCCTCACCGGCGCTGTCCGCCGGAGCCTTCAGCACACTCGCTCGGTTTACTTGCGCCTCGGAGAGCCGCTCGGTGAGCAGCTCATACAAGGAGGACACATAACCCTGCTCCGATTCAACCGCACGCACAGCAGAATCATTCATGTTTGACAACAAGGGCTCCTTCGATTCGAGCTGTACCATACGGTCAAAGTTCCCTAAAGGTAAGTCTTGACTTACTTGTTGCATCTATGTCCTTGCGGCTGACCGAATTTCGTGTCATGCATTCCGCCGTTCCCCATATGGCCAATTACGCTCCCGGTGCCCGCCTGACTCGTGGGCGAGCTTGCCTTGAATGCCGGTGATGTTTTGCCGCACTCGGGAAAAGGGGGCAGCAAATCCACCGGAAAGGTTCGTGGTCGCGTCACAGGCCGGGACGGGACTGGCCTACATTCCAAAGCGGGACACCGGCGGCCGCCGCGATCCGGTTGTGCGACGCGGCGAGTTGGGTGATGTTCCCGCTGCCGCGTGCGGCCTGGATGGCCACGAGAGCTACGTGTTCGTCATCGGGACGCGAACGGCTGTGCTGCCTTCCGCGCCAACTATTGCCCGGACCTCAACGACTCAACATGCTGACTTGACAGGGAAGATCAGTGTGATGGTCTTGCCGAGCCCCATGTCGTCGGCGAGACAGCCACCGAGGCCGAGCGAGGTCATGGTGTGCAGCCAGTTCAGGCCACGCAGCTGGTAGTCGCGCAGCGTTGCGGCGAGTGCCGGGGGCTGCCCTGCCGTCTGCCGCTCACCCTGTTGTCCGCCGGATTCCGGGTCGGCCACCCGGCGGCGCAGCTGTTCCAGCCAGCCGGTGGCCCGGACATCGACACGGCGGCCGTCGACCTCGGTGGAGCCGGTGAGTACTGCTCCGGGCGCATCGATCGGAGTGACCTTGCGGTCCTGGGTCTCGCGGGCGCGCCGTGCCTCCTCGGGGTCGATCAGCACCCACTGGTCGCGCAGCCGCACCACCGGCCTGTTGGCCTCGGCCAGGCGGTCCAGCTCGGCGCGGCTGAGCCTCTGGTCGCCCAGGGCGAACCACCAGTTGAACGTCAGCAGCGCATCGGCCGACAGGAGCGGCGGTGTGTCCGAGCCGGTGCGGTCGAACCCCCGGCGCTCCTGGGTCTCCCCGTCGTCGGGCGGACCGATCACCGCGCGCGCGGTGAGCTTGCGGGCCAGTTCCTTGGGCCAGTGGACCTGGACCCCGGCCACGGCGAGCGCCCGTCCGGCGGGGCCGAGGAGTTCGCCGAGCTCCTCGTCGGCCGGTTCGATGGAGTCGGGCACGGCGGCCGACAACAACGGAGTCAGCGGTGGCCAGGCACGGGCGGCCCGGCGCAACGCCAGCAGGGCATCCATCCGGGCCCGGGGCCCGAAGGCGGCAGCGGTCGGCGCGGTACCCGCCCAGATCTCGGGGGCATCGGCGACCAGTGCCGGATCGCTGACGCTGTGGATCTGCAGGACGACACGGAAGGACGGCCCGGCGGTCGGCTCGCCGTCCTCGTCCTGGGTTGTCAGCCCCGACACCTCCACCCGCAGCGAGAGCCGGACGCCCGCATCGTGCCCGGCCGCGACATCGGTGGCCCAGGCCCGTTGGCCGGGCAGATGCTGTGGTGCGTCGACGGCGAATGCCGGGCTGCCGGTGGCGAAGGCCGCGGCGCGGGTGCGCGGCAGGCCGTCCGCCACCGCGTCGAGGAACGCGCGCAGCAGCTGCTCGGGTTCGGGCAGCAGCACGGGCTGCGCGGTTCCGTCGAGCGGCACCGCATGGGCCAGGGGCGGCATCGAGGCCGCGAGCGTACGGATCCGCAACTGATCGTCGGCGGTCAGCGGCCCGGCCCGCCAGGCATCGTGATCCGTCGCACTCAGCCCCGGCAACAGCAAGCCACGGGCGGCGAGTTGCAGAGCGAGGAGCGCGGCGGCGCCCCAGAACGCGGCGGCGCCGGAGGCATGCGCCGAGGCCCGTGCCCGTGTCAGTACGGGCAGCGCGTCCCGGACCGGAAGCAGCAGCGCCGGTACGGCATAAACCCGTGCGTCGGCGCCGACGACGGCCAGCTCCTCGACGGAACCGGGAGCATCGGGCGGACTGCTGCCGTCCGGATACCAGAAGGCGATACGGCCGGTGCGAGAAGGATCCGCGGGCAGGAAGACCACGGAACAACCGGAGAGTGCGGAGATCTCGGAGAGCGTTGCCGCAGGGAGACTGTGCACAGCGATGCCGAATTCCTCAAATTTGACTAGTGGGGTCGGGTCGCCGAGGGTACCCCACCGATACGTACCCCCGTGAGCGGAATCGCCGTGATCCAGCCCACTTTCGGAGGGCTCGGCCGCCCCACACGACTGCTGGGCACGACTGTGCGTCGCGCCCCGGGGTGTAGCCGGCACCCCCCTGGGGGAGGGGGCTGACCCCCGGAAATTCCGGGGTGGTGGCGTCATGGTTGCCGCACCTCTGGTCACCGTACGTTTCTACAGGTCAGCGCAGCTTTTCAGAGACCGGAGACCTCATGCCCCAGGCCGTAGCCACCGCCGTGGAAGGCACCCGTGACGGTGCGGGAAGTGCTGTAGACGCCGGCGGTACCGGAACCGCCCAGAGCCAGGGAAGCGACTTCGCGCCCCTCCTGCGTGCGGTCAAGGGGCAGGGACTCCTGGAGCGGCGCACCGGCTGGTACGCGACGGGCATCGCCGCCAACCTGGTTGCCCTGAGTGCCGTGCTCACCGGCGTGTTCCTCCTCGGCAACACCTGGTGGACCCTGCTGCTCGCACTGCCACTGGCGGTCTTCTGGTCCCGCACCGCGTTCGTCGGACACGATGCTGGACACGCCCAGATAACCGGCGACCGCAGGGCGAGCCGGGCCGTCGGCCTCTTGCACGCCAATCTGCTGCTCGGCATGAACGAGGCATGGTGGAACGACAAGCACGTACGCCACCACGCCAACCCCAACCACATCGACAAGGACCCGGACGTCGGCGTCGGTGCCCTGGTCTGGACCCAGAAGCAGGCCGCCCAGCGCGAAGGCTTCGCCCGCTGGCTCACCCGTAACCAGGCCCGGCTGTTCTTCCCGATGCTGCTCCTCGAGGGCATCGCGCTCAAGATCTCCGGCTTCCAGTACCTGCGGCAGCAGCCCGCCCGGGAACGCGCCCTCTCGGCACTGCTCCTGGTCGCCCACCTTGGTCTCTACGCAACACTGCTGTTCACCGTCATGTCCCCGGGGAAGGCCGTCGTCTTCGCGCTGGTGCACCATGCGCTGTTCGGTCTCCACCTGGGCATGGCCTTCGCACCGAACCACAAGGGCATGGAGATGCCCGATCCCAACGGCGACCGCTGGGGCCACCTCCAGCGTCAGGTCCTCACCTCGCGCAACGTACGCGGCGGCGTCCTCACGGACTGGTTCCTCGGCGGGCTCAACTACCAGATCGAGCACCACCTCTTCCCGAGCATGCCCCGCCCGCATCTGCGCCTGGCACAGCCCATGGTGCGCGCCCACTGCGAGGCGCTCGGCATGCCGTACGCGGAGACCGGACTGATCGAGTCCTACCGGCAGGCACTCCAGCACATGCACGAGGTCGGCGAACCCCTGAGGTGAGGACTCCGGCCGGCTGGAACCGATGGGCGGGCACAGGCGTTCTCACAGCAGGAGCGGCTTCGGGCCGCGAAGGAGGCGTGGACGATGTCGAACAGCGCAAAGATCGCCCTCGGGGGAGTCGTTGCGGCAGTCATCCTGATGCCGTTCATCGGATTCTGGCTGTCGCTGCTGGTCCTGATCGGAGTTCCGGCGGTCGCATATCTGCTGCTGGATCCCAGTCAGCGACGCAGGCTCCGCAGGATCACCCGCAAGGAAATAGGCCGCTGACCGCATGCTGACAGACAGGGGGGCTCCGCAGTGAGCGGGAAAGTGACCGCGGTGAGCAGGAACGAGGAGTATTCGTTCACCAAGCCGAACCGGAAGAGTGTCACCCTGGTGGCCGGGTTCGGCGTGGACGGAGACGTGCACGCGGGAGCCACGGTCAAGCACCGGTCCCGCGTTGCACAGGATCCCACCCAGCCGAATCTGCGCCAGGTTCACCTCATCCACGAGGAATTGTTCAGCGAATTGCGGGCAGCCGGTTTCGAGGTCGCCCCGGGCGATCTCGGGGAGAACGTCACCACCAGCCGTGTCGATCTCCTCGCCCTGCCCGTCGGTACTCTGCTGCACCTCGGCGACGAGGCAGTCGTCGAGGTCGCCGGCCTGCGCAACCCGTGCCTGCAGATCGACAATTTCCAGGACGGGCTCCTCAAGAAGGTCGTCGGTCGGGACGAGGCGGGCCGGATCGTGCGCAAGGCCGGGGTCATGGGCATCGTCGCGGTCGGCGGAGTCGTCCGGCCGGGCGACCCGATCGAGGTCGAGCTGCCCGGCGGGCCGCACCGGGCGCTGGGGCCCGTGTAGCCCGCAGCGCTTCTGAGACGTGGTTGGACCGAACCACGGTCGGTGACCGGTGACCGGTGACCGGTGGCCGACTGTCGGCCTTCTGCCGAGTACCGAAAGCCGCGCTCAGGCCGGCCGTACGGCGAGCGCGTCCAGTGCCTTCAACAGGCTGGGCAACTGCGCGCCGCGCTTGACCGGCAGCACCTCGCCCGGTTCCTCGTCCAGCAGGATGAAGGCGATGTCATCGGTCCTGGCGACCAGTGACCAGCCGGGGCCGTCGGCGCGCAGCATTCGGGCGTCGCCCGTGGCGAAGGACGACCGGACGCGGCCGGGCGGCGGCGGGGTGTCCGCATAGGCGCGGGCCTCCGCAAGCGCCCGCCGTACACCGGTGTGCATTCCGGCAGGTGTGTCCTTTGCGAGGTTCTCGGGGGTGGCGCCGGGCCCGTCGCTCTCGTTCTCGACCTCGGCTCCAGCCTCGGTCTCGCCCGCACTTCCAGCCGCAGAGTCGGCCTCGGCCTCAGCTTTAGGCTCAGCCTTTGCTGCAGCCTTGAACTCGTCGGCGTCCTGGTCCTCGCCTTCGGACCCGGTATCGGCGACGCTACCGTCCTTCTCAACGTCCGCGACGGCGCCGTCGCTGTCCTCGCCCCCGGCGCTGTCCGCCCCGCCAGGAGGGATGAAGGCCGTCGCGTCGTCGATCTGCTCGCGCCAAGCCGCCCACTGGTGTGCTATCTCGTCCGCGCCCATGCGCCGCTGGGCAGGCCCCCACGACTCCGTGTCCGGCGGGACCAGCGGCGCCGGATCGGTGCCCCCGGCCCCCGGGTCCGGCAGTGGATCGTGCGGGGCGGCCACGCCCGGAGCGGCGACCCTCACCGCGAGGGGCCAGCCTGGCAGCGCGCAGACCACCGAACGGTCCTCGGGGGAGAGGTCGTACTCCATTCCGCAGTCCCAGGCCGCGATCGCGACGGCGACCAGCGACACGTCCTCGACGACGACGGTCCAGCGCGCACCACTGCCGTCCTGGCCGAGGACCAGCCCGTATCCCTCGGCGTACGGTTCGAGGGCGAGCGCCGCACACGCGGCGGGGTAGTCGTCACCGAGCACGCTCGGGAACTGCGCTGGTGTCAGCAGCACCGCGGTGAGCACGTACAGTTCGTCGTCGGCGACTGTGTCGCTCGTCCCGGCCACGGCACCCTCCTCGTCCGTCCTGGTTGTCCGTCGGCGCACCTTAGCCAGTCGGTAACCCACTCGTCGAGGCCCTGACAAGGGAAGAAGTGGTCCAGACATGGGGCTCGCGGTCGTCAACGTAGAGTTGGACATTCGACCGAGGTAAGGGGGCAGCACGGTGAAGCGGTACGACCGGCTGAAGGAGATCCAGCGCCTCGATCCGGAACGGGACTTCCTCCGGATCTACCGGATCACGGCAACCTACGAATTCCCCTGGGACATCACCCGCGCCCTCGAACTGGCGCTGTATCGCACCTATGCCGTCCCCAGCATCGGCCGACTCCTCGCAGAGACCGCAGAACTGACGGACCGTGCGCAGAAGCGCTACGACGACACCGCACTCCTCCTCGACACCGTCGTGGAGCACGGCTTCGAGAGTGACCCGGGGCGCACGGCCATCCGCCGGATCAATCAGATGCACCGGAGCTACGACATCGGCAACGACGACATGCGCTATGTGCTGTGCACCTTTGTCGTCACCCCGAAGCGGTGGCTGGACAGCTACGGCTGGCGTCGGCTGTCCGACCACGAACTCCGGGCGTGCGCCACCTATTACCGGACCCTGGGAGCCCATATGGGCATCAAGGACCTGCCGGAGACGTACGAGGACTTCGAGCGCACCCTCGACACCTACGAGGCCGAGCACTTCGGCTGGGACGAAGGGGGACGCCGCGTCTCCGACGCCACGCTGGACCTGATGGGCTCCTGGTATCCGAGCCCCTTCGCCGCCATTGCGCGGAAAGCCGCCCTCGCCCTCCTCGATGATTCGCTGCTGCGTGCATTCCGATACGAACGCCCGGGCTCCGCAGCTCGTCACCTCACCCGCGGCGCACTGCGCCTGAGAGCGCGGGCCGTGCGACTGCTGCCGCCACGTGCCACACCGCACTACGCCCGGCAGAACCCGGAGATCAAGGGCTACCCGGACGGCTACGAGGTTTCCGGCCTCGGTACGTTCCCCACCCCGGGTGTCCGCGGCTGTCCGGTTCCGCACAAGCGGCGCCCCGACGCTCCGGCCGACTGAGCGGGAGCGGAGAGGCTCGCGGGTCAGAGCGACCGTACGGCAAGGGCGAGAAAGCGGTCGTCCTCATCGGTGTACGCGTCGAGCCGCCAGCCCGAACGCTTCAGCAGCGGGCGGAGGTTGTGTTCGGCGCGCAGGTCGTCGTCCGTGACGCGGCGGCCGTGGCGCGTGGCCAGGGCGGCACGCCCGATGGGGTGGAAGAGAGCCAGTTGCACGCCGGGCCGCACCACCCGCGCCAACTCCGCGAGGTCCGTTCCGGGATGCGACAGATGGGAGCTCAGCCCGGCCGCGAACACCGCGTCGAGGGACTGCGACTGCAGGGGAAGACGGGCGACATCGGCGAGGAGCAGTGCTCCGCTCCGGTCACGTCCCGCCCGTACCGCCGACTCCAGCATCGCCGCTGTGAGGTCCACGCCCAGGACCGTGCCCCGAGGTTCGACAGCCGCGCGCAAGGCGGGCAGCGCCCGGCCCGTACCGCAGCCGGCGTCGAGTACCGCGTCACCGGGGCCCAGTGCGAGGGAGTTGACGGCGGCGGCGTAGGAGGGCCCGTCGTCGGGAAACCGGCTGTCCCAGTCTGCAGCGCGGGCTGTGAAGAAGTCCTGGACGTGTGTGTGGTCATGGGCCATACGGACATGATCGCGTAGTGGCCACCGGAGCGAAACATCGGGAAATGCGGTGCATGTTCGAGCACTGCGTGATCGTTCGGGAACATTTCTCTGTCATATTTCAGCAGCTTTCGAAATGCGCCCGGGGCATGCGCCCCCATCGCGACTAGCGTCCTCGATCCATGGGACACCTGGACCACGCCACCTTCGGCTGGCTGACACCTGCGCTTTCGTACGCGATGGCATGCATCGGCGCGGCACTCGGACTGAGCTGCACCGTCCGGGCACTCGACACAACCGGCCGTTCGCGCCGCAACTGGCTGATCACGGCCGCATCCGCCATCGGCTCGGGCATCTGGACGATGCACTTCATCGCCATGCTCGGCTTCGGTGTGACCGGCACCGACATCCGCTTCAACGTGCCGCTGACCCTGCTCAGCCTGCTCGGCGCCATGGTGGTGGTCGGCGGCGGCGTCTTCGCCGTCGGTTACAGCCGCGACCGGACCAGGGCACTGCTGCTCGGCGGCTTCGCCACCGGACTCGGCGTCGCCAGCATGCACTACCTCGGCATGGCGGCACTCCGTCTGCACGGCACGATCCAGTACGACCCGCTGCGGGTCGTACTCTCCGTCGCCATCGCTGTCGCAGCCGCCACGGCGGCGCTGTGGGCAGCTCTCAACATCAAATCGTCCCGAGCCGTTGCGCTGGCCTCCCTCGTCATGGGCGCGGCGGTCAGCAGTATGCACTACACCGGAATGCTGGCGGTCTCCGTGCAGGTCGCGCCCTCCGGAAGGGAACTCCCAGGGGCCACGACCATGCAGTTCATCTTTCCCCTGGCTGTCGGCCTCGGCTCGTACCTCTTCCTGACCTCGGCGTTCGTGGCGCTCTCCCCGACGGCCGGGGAACGCGCCGCCTACGTCTTCGCCGAACGCACCGCGGGACCCGCCGAAACGGGCTCATCCGCAGCCGCACCACACGAATTCACCAAGCGCGGGCCTGTCTTCCGGGCACGACGTGGCGACGTGAGTGACCACGGCGTATCGCCCGCCACCACGCCCTGACGCCCCTGTACCCAGCCGGCCGGCACTGCGACACACCCAGCTCCACACCCGGAACGAGGAGGCCATGCGCCCACCCCGCACGACCCCAAAAACCGGTGCGACGGCCGCCGCCCGGCCCCCCGCCCCAGCGGCGCGCGGACGCCGCGCGCACGCGGGCCCGCCGGCCGACGAGAGTGCCGAGCATGACGTAGCGCTGCCGGCGCACAACGCATCCGCGCCGCGCGGACGGCGGACGCTTCGTCCCGGAACCGTACGCGCGAAGATCATCTCGCTGCTGATGGTGCCGGTCGTCTCGCTGCTCGCCCTGTGGGGTTTCGCCACGGTCACCACTGCCCAGGACGTGGCACGGCTACGCCAGTTGCAGCAGGTCGACGACGAGGTCCGGGCTCCGATATCCACCGCCGTCGCGGCACTCCAGAGCGAGCGCCGGGCGGCCATGCTCCAGTCCGCGGCCCCCAGCAGCGCCCGGGCCGCCGCGCTGGAGCGCCAGACCAAGCGCACCGACACCGCGCTCGCCGCCCTGCGCCTCGACAGCCGCCACACCATCGCCGACACCGGCAACCTGCCACCCACCGTCGCCGAACGGCTCGACCGGTTCCTCGGCCTCACCCATCGACTGCGCGCCGACAGGAGCGATGCAGGCGACGAGAACGCCGTGTACGACCAGTACACCGCGGCCGTGTCCGCGGCCTTCGGCGTCTGTGGCGCCCTCACCGGAATTCAGGACGACGCACTCGGCTCCGACGCCCGAGTCCTGCTCGAACTCTCCCGCGCCGACGAGATGCTGGCCCGCGAGGATGCCCTGCTGGCCACGGCCGCTCGCACCGGAACGCTCAAGGGCGGCCAACTGCGCCTGTTCACCGGAGCGGTGGATTCCCGAAGGAACCTCATGGAGACCGCGGGCGCAGATCTGCCCGCCACCGAGCGGGCCACCTGGCAGAGGCTCACCGCCGGGGACGCCTACCGGCAGATCCAGACCGCCGAGGACAAGGTGCTCGCCGCGCCCGCCGGACGCGAGGCCGCGAAGGCAGTGGCCGCTGCCGACTGGGAACAAGCAGCGAACCGTGTACGGAGCGAGCTGCGCACCATCGACACCACGCCAGGCCAACGCGCCGCCGACCGGGCGAACCCGCTCGCCCGAGGACTCTTCAGCCCGTCAGGAGCCGCAGTCCTCTTCGGCTTTGTCGCCGTCGCCGCCTCACTGGTGATCTCCGTGCGCATCGGCCGCGGGCTCGTCGTCGAACTCGTCAATCTCCGCAACAGCGCTCTGGAGATCGCTCGCCGTAAACTGCCGCGCGCCATGCAACGGCTACGGACGGGCGAGGAACTCGACATCGGGGCCGAGGCCCCGCACGGCCCGGCCGCCCACGACGAGATCGGCCAGGTCGGCGAGGCACTCGGAACAGTGCACCGGGCAGCCCTCAGTGCCGCCGTCGAACGGGCCGAACTCGCCGACGGCATCTCCGGAGTCTTCGTCAACCTCGCCCGCCGCAGCCAGGTGCTGGTCCACCGTCAGCTCAACCTCCTCGACAGCATGGAGCGCCGCGCCGACGATCCCGACGAGCTCAGCGATCTCTTCCGGCTGGACCACCTCACCACCCGGATGCGACGGCACGCCGAGAGCCTGATCATCCTGTCCGGTGCGGCGCCGGGACGGGCCTGGCGGATGCCCGTACCGCTGACCAACGTCGTACGCGCAGCCGTTTCCGAGATCGAGGACTACGCCCGCGTGGAGGTACGGCAACTGCCCGACGCCGCGGTGAAGGGCACGGCCGTCGCCGACCTCACTCACCTGTTGGCCGAACTCATCGAGAACGCCACACAGTTCTCACCGCCACATACCAAGGTGCGCGTCAGCGGCGAGCCCGTGGGCAACGGCTACGCCCTGGAGATCGAGGACCGCGGCCTGGGCATGGGCGGCGAACTCCTCGGCGAGGCAAACCGGCGCATCGAGCAGGCGGAGCCCCTCGACCTCTTCGACAGCGACCGGCTCGGCCTCTTCGTCGTCAGCCGGCTCTCCGTACGCCACCACATCAAGGTTCAGCTGCGCACCTCCGCGTACGGCGGGACGACCGCAGTGGTTCTGCTGCCAACGGAACTGCTGCAGACTGCACTTCCGGCGGCCGAGGCGCCGGCCGCGCCGGGGAACACCTCGGTCGAGCGCCGGGACGACCGGGACCGTCCGTCCTTCGGACCCGGACCCCGTGCGGTGAGGCCGCGGACCACTGCCTTCCCGGCGCCGGTACCGGTACCCGGGCTCGAGTCCCGTACAGAGCCCGCTGCCGCGGTCACCTCGCTGCGCGGGCGTACGGGCGGAATGGACGAGCACAAGGCCAAGGCCATCTCGGCAGAGCAGCGCGACGACGGCGCCCTGCCACGCCGTGTGCGGCAGGCCAACCTCGTTCCGCAACTGCGCGAGGAGTCCCGCCCCGACGATCTGCCACGCGGCGACCCGAATGACACGGGCCGACCCCCGGAGCGCACGCCCGAGCAGGCCCGGGACCGCATGACCGCCTACCGCAACGGCTGGGTGCGCGGCAGCGGCACCGTCCCCGGCACACCCTTGCCCCACCCGGGCACCACCGACCCCCGTCCACGCAGCGAAGGAGACCATGCATGATCGCGAACGAGAGCGCCGGGGTATGTCAAACCTCGGGTGAACTCGACTGGCTGCTGGACGATCTGGTGGCACGGGTCGGCGAGGTCCGTCACGCCGTCGTGCTCTCCGGCGACGGCCTCGCGGTGGGTGCCTCCAGCGCCCTGAGCCGTGAGGACGCCGAGCATCTGGCCGCCGTGGCCTCCGGATTCCACAGCCTGGCCAAGGGCGCGGGGCGCCATTTCCGGGCCGGGAACGTACGCCAGACCATGGTGGAGATGGACGAGGGGTTTCTGTTCGTTGCGGCAGCGGGCGCCGGATCGTGCCTCGCCGTACTCAGCGCGGCCTTTGCCGACATCGGACTGGTGGCCTACGAGATGGCTCGGCTCGTCAAACGTGTCGGTGAGCATCTTCGTACCCCGCCGCGGTTCGCCGCACCCCCGTCGGCTGTTGGCTGAGAAGGGCGGAGACGGCCGTGTCCATGACCGACGAGGGCCCGGGAGGCATCCCGCGGACCCCGGGCCCGCACGCACGTCCGGGCAGCCAGTGGTACGACGCCGAAGCCGGCCCGCTGGTCCGCCCGTACGCCGTGACGGGCGGCCGGACCGAACCGGGCCCCACCGGCGTGCACTTCGATCTGATCGCGCTCGTCACTTCCGACGACAACGCGCCGGACGGCTCCGAGGGATCCCTGCTCGGTCCCGAGCACCGAGCCCTGCTCACCCTCTGCCGGTCGGAGACCCAGTCCGTCGCAGAGCTCTCCGCAGATGCCGACCTTCCGGTTGGAGTCGTACGCGTACTCCTCGGCGATCTGCTCGAAGCCGGCTATGTACGCGTCAGCCGCCCCGTACTGCCCGCACAGCTGCCGGACGAACACATCCTCCGCGAGGTGATCAACGGTCTACGGGCTCTGTAGGGGTACTTCGGTGACGCGGCCAGGCAGCGAGCGGAGGACGCGGGCCTCTCTCCTCGCCGCGGAGGGAGGGGAGGAGAGAGGCCCGCACTCATCGCCCGTACGGTTCCTCCGGGTCAGACATTGACCCCGTAGTCGGATGCGATACCGGCCAGGCCCGAGGCGTAACCCTGGCCGACCGCACGGAACTTCCACTCTGCGCCGTGCCGGTACAGCTCGCCGAAGACCATGGCGGTCTCGGTCGAGGCATCCTCGCTGAGGTCGTAACGGGCCAGCTCGACGCCGTTCGCCCGGTTCACCACGCGGATGAATGCGTTACGGACCTGGCCGAAGCTCTGCCCGCGGCTCTGCGCGTCATGAATGGAGACCGGAAAGACTATCTTGGCGACATCCGCCGGGACGGCCGCCAGGTCCACGTTGATGGACTCGTCGTCGCCCTCGCCCTCACCGGTCAGGTTGTCGCCGGTGTGCTGGACCGAACCGTCCGGGCTTGTCAGATTGTTGTAGAAGACGAAGTGCAGGTCGGAGAGGACCTTGCCGGCATCCGAGCACAGCAGCGCACTCGCGTCCAGGTCGTGATCCGCGCCCGTCGTCGTCCGAACGTCCCAGCCCAGGCCGACCGTCACTGCGGTCAGGCCGGGCGCCTCCTTCGACAAGGAGACGTTGCCGCCCTTGGCCAGGGTCACACCCATGAACTTCCTCCAGTGATTCAGTGATTCAGTGTTGCGTTGATCGACGCTTCTTCGGCCGTCACCCGGGTCAACGACGATGCCACGCCCGTGGTTCCCTTGATTGCGCAAATCCTGAAGTGGTGGCGGGGAGGGGAGCCGTACGTTGGTGAGCCGGTGCCTCATGAGCGCGGCTCGGTACTGGGGCTCGCATAGGTCTCCTTCGTGGTCTTCGCCTCACTCTTCAGGATCTGCATGGATTTGCCCAGGGCGCGAGCCGTGTCAGGCAGCTTTTTCGAGCCGAACAGTGCGATCACCGCAATTGCCGCAATCAGTAGGTGTCAGGGTTCGAGGCCGTTGCGCAACATTTGTGTCCTGCCCTTCCTTTCGGTGTCCTGGCCGGTGTTTCCGCTCGGCGTTCGCGGGCAGTGCTTCAGGCTGGCTGTGGCAGGTCCGGTGATCCAGCCGAAAAGCGATACTTGCTGCGTTGCGCAATTGTGCAATCAGGGGGTGGCGGAGCACGTCTTCCACCATGGAGGCCGGACGGACGGGGTGGCCGATGACAGGAAGTCACAAGACAGCAGCCGACAGACGAAGGGGCAGTCGACTGCGACGAACAGCCATGTTCGGGCTGTCGTTCCTCGTGCTGCTCGTCGCAGGCGTCGGGTCGGCCTACCTCAAACTGAACGGGATCGACACCTTCAGCGCGGACGGGATCTCGGGCGACCGGCCGCCCGGCTCGTCGAACGGGCAGAACGTCCTGGTCATCGGATCGGACTCGCGCTCGGGCGACAACCGCAAGCTGGGCGGCGGCACGGGTGCGGTGGGACGCTCCGACACCGCATTCCTTCTCCATGTGTACGCCAACCACAAACACGCGGTCGCGGTGTCCATTCCCCGTGACTCCCTGGTCGATATCCCGGCCTGCAAGAAGCCGGGCGGCGATTGGACCGCGCCGCAGCACGACGTGATGTTCAACGGAGCGTTCTCGGTCGGAGAGACGGCCGAGGGAAACCCGGCCTGCACCCAGAACACCGTCGAGCACCTCACCGGCCTGCGTGTCGACCACACCGTCGTCATCGACTTCGCCGGGTTCTCCGCACTGACCTCGGCCGTCGGGGGCGTTCCGGTGTGTCTGCCCCAGGACATCTATCAGCGCGACCTCAGCCCGAAGCGGTCCACGCGGGGCGCCCGGATCTTCGCGAAGGGCCCACAGACCGTCTCCGGGCAGCGAGCACTCGACTACGTCCGGCTCCGGCACGGCATCGGTGACGGCTCGGACATAGGTCGGATCAAGCGCCAGCAGGCATTTGTGGCCTCCCTCATCAAGAAGGTCAAGTCCCGGGGGCTGAACCCCACTGCACTGCTGCCCCTCGCCGACGCGGCTACCGATGCGATGACCGTCGACCCCGGGCTCGGGTCGGCCGACCGGCTTCTGTCATTCGCCATGTCGATGAAGAACATCGACCTGCACAACACCAAGTTCGTCACTGTCCCCTGGCGTTACGAGGGCTCGCGCGTCGCGATACTCGAACCGGACGCCGACGCGCTCTGGGCAGCGCTGAAGGCCGACCGTACGGTCGACGGCCAGGACGCCAGCGGCAGGGGATCGGTCAAGGACAAAGGGGCGGCGAGCGACGGGGCATCGCCCGCGGTCGCTGCCACGGTCTCCGGCACGGGCATCAGCATCGCCGTCTACAACGGCACCACGGTCACGGGGCTCGCGGCCCAGGCCACCGAACTCCTGCGCGCCCGAGGCTTCACCGTGACCACCACGGCCACTGCGAGCAGCCAGGACTACGCCTCGACCGTCATCGAGTACGGACCGGGCCTGCGGAACGAGGCAGAGACCATCGCACGGCTCTTCGCCGGAGCCCGGACGGCCGCGTCCGACGCCGCCGGAATCCAGGTGATCCTCGGCAGTTCCTACGTCCAGAACCCATCGTTCGCACCCGAGAGGCCGGCCCCCTCCGCCGTGCCGTCCACCGTCGCCGACGGAGCGCGGTCGGCCGACGACGACCCGTGCGCGGACCTCTCGTACGGCTGACCCTCCCGCAGTGGTGGGAAGGCCCGGTACTCGTGCCGGACTCCACGGTGTCGATGTGCGAGCGGGTCACGAGAATCTCCACTTCCGTTCGTAGCGGGCACGGGCCGCCCGCAGTCCGTATGCGTACAGGGCCAGCACCGTTGCAAGCAACAAGTAATAGAGCGGTGGCAGCGCGCTCATGCCCAGCAGCGGACCGACTGGGGTGAGCGGCAGCAGCAGGCCGACCACCGCAAGGCCGGACGCTGCCGCCCGCAGCGGGCCGCCGCTGTGGCCCTCGGCAGTGCGGCGGCCCGTGCGGAGCAGCAGCATCACCAGAGCCTGGGTGAGCAGGTTCTCGGTGAACCAGCCGGAGTGGAAGGCTTCCTGCCCGCCCGACGTCGCCGAACCGCGCAATGTGTAGGCCAGCACGGCGAACGTCGCCAGGTCCGCGGTGGCGTTCAGCAGACCGAAGCCCGTGATGAAGCGGAGGAAATCGCGCGGGCGCAGCACCGTGGGCCGCCGCAGCACCGCGGGTGCGGGCCGGTCGAACGCGAAGGCGAGCTGCGCCACGTCGAAGCACAGATTCTGCACCAGGACCTGTGCCGGAAGCATCGGCAGGAACGGCAGCATCAGCCCCGCGGCGAGCATCGCGATGACGTTGCCGAGGTTCGACGAGAGCGTGATGCGCAGATACGTGGCGATGTTCCCGCTGCAGTGCCGACCGGCCGTGATCGCATGATCGATGGCCGCGAGGTCCTTCTCGGCAAGCACCACATCGGCGGTTTCCCGCGCCACGTCGACCGCGTTCCGTGGGCAGATGCCGACATCGGCCGCGTGCATTGCGGGTAGATCGTTGACGCCGTCGCCCAGGAATCCGGCGGTGTGCCCGAAGGTACGCAGCGCCGAGACGATCCGGGCCTTTTGCTCGGGCGTACAGCGGGCGAAGACGGTGGCCCGGTCGGCGGCTTCCGCGAGCTCCCCGTCCGACAGCGCGTCGATCCGTTCCGCGGAGACGACCTCGCCCGGATCGAGACCCAGATCCCGGCAGGCACGGGCGACGGTCCCCGGATCGTCGCCGGTGAGGACCTTCACGGCGACACCCCTGTGCTGCAGCACGTCCAGCGCTTCCGCGGCGCTCGGCGTGAGCGCGTCCCGCAGTGCGATGAACCCGAGGAAGGCCAGTCCCCGTTCGTCGGCGGTCGTGTACGAACCGAGCCGGGCGGGCCGATCGATCCGGGCCACCGCGAGCAGCCGCAGACCGTTCGAGGCCTCGCGGGCGGCCAGGGCCCTCAGCCGGTTCCGTTCGGCATCGTCCAGGGCACAGCGGTCGAGCACCGCTTCCACTGCTCCCTTCGTGACGACGGTGTGGGTGCCGAGCCTCCCGGGGCTGCGGATGACCGCAGTGGCGAGGCGCCGCACCGGATCGAACGGCAACGCGGCCACCCCGTCGTATGCGGACAGCGCCTCCTCCTGCTCCTCGGTGGCGTCCAGAACCGCCTCGTCCAGTGCGTCGGGGGCGGGCAGATCAGCGAGCTGCAGCGTCCACAGTGCGTTCACCGCGGCCCAGTGCAGCACCTCGGGATCGGACCGGCCCGCACCGTTCAGCGACCGTTCGACGACCGGTCGGTCCTGGGTGAGCGTTCCGGTCTTGTCCAGACACAGCACATCGATCGCACCGAGATCGTGCAGAGCGGGCAGCCGTTTGACGATCACCCCGTGGTTCCGGGCGAGCAGCGAAGCACCCCTGGCCAGCGCTGTCGTGACGATCACCGGCAGCATCTCCGGAGTCAGCCCGACCGCCACGGCGACGGCGAACGGCAGCGTCTCCAGACCGCGGCCGCGCAGTGCCGCGTTGGCCATCAGCACCAGGGGCGGGGTGAGCAGCATGAACCGGATCAGCGTCCAGGAAATCCCCTGCACCGAACGGTTGAAGGCACTGGTGCCCCGGCGGCGTGCCGAAGTGTCCTGCGCGGCGGCGAACCGGGTGCGCGCACCCGTGGCCGTCACCACCGCCGTGCCACTGCCCGACGCCACGCTGCTGCCCTGGAAACACAGCTCGGGTCGCGCGAACAGCCCGGCCTCGCCACCGGGCCCGGCGTCGGCGGTGCGGTGTCGGTCCGGAGCATCGACGGGCTGTTTGGCGACCGGCACCGACTCGCCCGTGAGGGCCGACTGATGCACAGTCAGGCCGCTCGCGCGCAGCAGCCGCACATCGGCAGGCACGAGATCTCCCGGACCGAGTCTGATCACATCGCCCGGCACCAGCTCCCCGACCGGCATCTCGCGTGCCTGTGGCGCGGCATCCGGGCCGGTGCGGCGCAGCACGGTCGCGGTGGTCGCCACCAACTCCCGAAGCGCGGCCGTCGAACGGTCGGCTCGATGCTCCTCCGCGGAGCGCAACAGACAGCTGACGACCACGAGCGCCAGAGTCACGGCAGCGGTGCCCCACGAGGCCACCGCTGCCGAGACCAGACCCAGACACAGGAGCACCGAGGTGAACGGATCCCGCAGGCTGCGTATGAAACGGCGGGGCCAGGAGACCGGACGCCAGGCCGGCAGGGTGTTCTCGCCGAACCGTGCCAGCCGTTCCTCCGCCTGTCCCTCCAGCAGCCCGCGCGGCCCGCTGTCCAGCGAGCGGAGAACCTGCAAGGAGGTCGGTGCGGCAACCGGGGAAGCGGGCGGCGCGATGTCAGGGGCGGCGCTCCGGCCGACCGACGCGCCCGCTATCGGCACGACGACGGCGGACGACTCGTCAGGATCGGTGCTGCCGGGACCTGCGGCGGCACTGCCCTCAGGCACCGAGCTCACTGAGGCGTACAGGGTGCGCGGGCGCGTGTCCGGCGCGTTCGGCGAGCTGGCCGACCATCAGCCGGACGACGGTCACCACGTCGGGGTCGTCGACCAGGTACACCTGCCGACGGCCTTCGCGGCGCGACCGTACGAGACCGGCCAGTTTCAGCTTGGTCAGATGTTGGCTCACCGAAGGAAGGGTGCCGCCCACCCGGTCCGCGAGGCCGGTCACATCGCTCTCGCCCTGGGCCAGGGCCCACACGATGTGCAGCCGCGCAGGCGTCGCCAGCAGGCCGAAGGCGGCTGCCGCCTCCACCAGTACCTCCGCGGGCGGATCCTCGAAACCGCCGTCGGCAGCTGTCGACACTCTTGCTCTCCCTGTCCGCGTGGGCCATGCCTCGCACCCGAAAGCACCCAGTGTAAGCGCCGCACTGCTGCCGTCCGTGGGCCCATGCGTTTGTGAGCGGCCTGTGTGCCCACGACCGGGAACGGGAGACGCAGTCAGTCGGACGCATCGGATTGTGGACTCATCCGGGCAGTCAGTGAGCGGGAACGA
This sequence comes from Streptomyces sp. NPDC002785, assembly GCF_040295565.1. Lineage (NCBI taxonomy): Bacteria > Bacillati > Actinomycetota > Actinomycetes > Kitasatosporales > Streptomycetaceae > Streptomyces > Streptomyces sp. NPDC002785. The sequence goes on from NZ_JBEOVN010000046.1 coordinate 29,692, forward strand.
TCACATCGCTAAAAAAGCGATCCCGCCCCACGGGGCAGGTTCTCTTTTGCCATGCTGTCGCCGTACTCATGCTGACGGTTCACGGAATCCGAGCCCTTCAAGACAGCTCTGACCTGCGTATTCAGCGTCTTGGGACTCACTGGTGAGAGAAGTGATCGATGCCTTCCGAGCACGCTGACAACACCCACGGGGCGACGGCCGGGGAGGCCGCGGAGACCGATGCCCTTGCACTGAAGATATTGGTCGCCGGAGGCTTCGGGGTCGGAAAGACGACACTGGTCGGTGCGGTCAGCGAGATCCGACCGCTGCGGACGGAGGAACTCCTCAGCGAGGCCGGACAGTCGGTCGACGACACCGACGGGGTCGATCAGAAGACCACGACGACTGTCGCCATGGATTTCGGACGCATCACCATCCGGTCCGGTCTTTCGCTCTATTTGTTCGGCACACCTGGACAGGACCGTTTCTGGTTCCTGTGGGACGAGCTCTCCCAAGGGGCGCTCGGGGCCGTCGTCCTCGCCGACACCCGACGTTTGGCGGACTGCTTCCCGGCTGTCGACTACTTCGAGCACCGCGGCATCCCCTTCGTCGTAGCGGTCAACTGCTTTGCGGGCGCTCGCGCCTACGGCGAACGCGAGGTGTCCCGTGCCCTCGATCTCGACCTCGGCACGCCCGTCGTGCTGTGTGATGCGCGCGACCGGGACTCCGGCAAGGAAGTCCTGATCCGTATGGTCGAATACGCCGGCCGGATGCACACCGCCCGGCTCCTCGACTCGGTGAGCTGATCCTCCCGGCGCACATCGGTTGCGCGCCAAGAGGCCAGGACCAAGCCACATGACCGAGGAGTGCTTGCCCGTACGTGACCAGTGCGCGAGGCTTACGCGAAACGTGGGGCACGGGGAACGCATGAGCGGGGAGGAGCGGGTAAATGGCGCTGGACAGGGAACTCGACTGGCTCCTTGACGATCTCACGAGCAGGGTCGAGCACATACGGCACGCGTTGGTGCTGTCGAACGACGGACTGGTGACCGGAGCGAGTACAGCCCTGGCGCGTGAGGACGCTGAACATCTCGCAGCGGTCTCGTCCGGGCTGCACAGCCTCGCCCGCGGATCGGGACGCCACTTCCGCGCAGGGAAGGCCCGGCAGACCATGGTGGAATTCGACGAGGCAATGCTCTTTGTGACGGCCGCAGGGGAGGGCAGCTGTCTGTGCGTGCTGAGCGCGGCCGAAGCGGATGTCGGCCAGGTCGCGTACGAGATGACGTTGCTCGTGAACAGAGTCGGAGAGCATCTCGGTGTCGCCGCGCGGCAGGCGGGAAGCGAAGGAAACAAGCGGACCTGACCCGGCCACGGGAGTTATCCACAGGCCGGGCGGACGATGTCTCTCCCGCGTTACGGTGCTCACAGAGAGTAATTGAGCCTCACGGGGGAGAACATCGTGACTGTTACCGAAGCTGTGTGTACGAAGACCGCAAGTACGGTGGCTGTGGGCACGGCAGCCCAGGAACTTCATCTGAAGCGCGGCGAGTTCGCCATTGCTGTACATGTGGGTCTGGTCCGCGTGATGGTGCAGCGGGGTGGCGGAAGGCCGAGGGTCCGCCGGGAGGAGGTCGACCGGCTGCGGTCGCAGGACGGGTTCCCTGAAGCGCTGCAGGAGCGGGTGCACACCGTCGGGACGGCGGAAGGCGCCCAACTGCTCGGGATGAGTCCGGACCGTTTCACCAAGCTGGCCCGTGCGGGATGCCTCACGCCGATCACGTTCTATCTCAACCGGTACCGTGCGGTGGTCTGGCTTTATCTGGCGCGGGAGCTTGCGGAGTTCGCCGCCAGGGAGCCTCAGCTCCTGGTGGGGAAGAGCCCGGCCTGGCTGCGCAGTCGTTTGGAGGGAGGTGCCGACTGCCGTGCGCGCAACTGGCGCTCGCGCCGCGTCGAACGGCTGCTGAGTCTCACGGAGGACCCCTGGGTCCGCGCGGCCGTGCTCGCGGGCACGCTGGACCCGGTGCAGTTGGCAGAGGTGGTCGACGATCCGTACGAGCGTGCCTACCTCGCCAGGATCCGGCTCGAACCGGTCTTCTGGCCAACGGGGTCGCCTTCTGCGAGGGAGACGATGGAGTGCCTGATGCGGGCCGACGAACCGGACGAGATGTTGTGCCGGCGGCTCGGCCTGATCATGGAGGTGGACAACGCCCGGGAGACCCGGTCTGCTCCGCGTCCGGGCGACGATTGGCACCCCGGCCCCGGGAACGGGCTCGAGAGCGGGCATGAACCTGAGCCCGAACCCGTCGCTGAGCCCGAACCTGCCTCGGTGTCTGGTCCCACCCAGGTCTGCGAACCCACTCAGGTCTTCGGCCACGCTCCGGCGTCCGAGCCCGCATCAACCTTCGTTCCCGTACGCGATTTTGACCCGGTACGTGATCCGGCGCCCGATCCTGAACGTGTGCCGACAGCGGTGCCGGAAGCCGCACTTGGGCTGTTTGCCCGGCTCGGTCTGCGCAGGCGCGCATCCCGGCGTCCTTGCCGTTAAACAACTCGCGCGCGGAGAACGGCACCGGCATCCTGACCTACATGCTGATCAGGGAAGCCACTGCCGAGGACTGGCCCGCCATCTGGCCGTTCTTCCACGAAATCGTTGCCGCGGGCGAGACCTTCACCTACCCGCTCGATCTCGGTGAGAGCGACGCCCGCTCCTGGTGGTTCCTCAAGTCACCGAACCGCACGATCGTCGCAGTCGACGACGACGGGACCATCCTCGGCACGGCAAAGATGAACAACAACCACATGGGCAACGGCGCGCACATCGCCAGCGCCAGCTACATGGTCGACCCCAAGCGTTCCGGGCAGGGTGTGGGCCGGGCTCTGTGCGTGCACACGCTGGAATGGGCTCGCTCATCGGGGTTCCGAGCCATGCAGTTCAATGCCGTGGTGGAGACGAACACCTACGCTGTCCGGCTCTACCGCGCGCTCGGCTTCGAAATTCTGGGAACCCTGCCCGAGGGGTTCAATCATCCGAATCAGGGCTTCGTCGGACTGCACATCATGTACCGCCCTCTGTGACATCCGCACTGTTCGTCATGGCTCAACCATTGGTTATGCGGGTCCAGTTGTGACTTCGTGTGCTGGGGCGGGTGCGCGGGCACCCCCCGTCGCCCGCGCCGTCCGAGGCCACGCCGTCGAAGGCGCCCGCGGAGAGCGCCACGCCCAGCGAGGCAGCTTCAAAGTCCGCCCCCGCCGCGGCGTCCCGGAGCTCCATCGCGCCGGACCTGGCCGAGACGGGGTCCTCGTCCGCCACCCCGGTCATCGGAGGAGCGGCTGTGGCCGACCTGCTGGCCGGCGGCGGCATCATGTGGTCCGTGCGCGAGCGTCGTACCGCACACCACTGACATAGACCAGTGGTCCTGGCGCAGGAATGTGCCAGAACCACCGGTCGAGGGGTGTGTCGCCCCGCGCGCAGCGACACGCCCTTCTGTGTTCTCGTCACACCTGCTCCTGCCCCTGCTCCGCGGGCGGCAACGGGGGAGTGGGGGTGGGCGGCCCCGACGGCCCGATTTCGCACCAGACGGCTTTCCCTTCGCCGTGAGGCTCGATGCCCCAACGGGCGGCGACGGCATCCAGGAGCAGCAGACCTCGCCCCGATGTCGCGGTCTCGCCCGGGCTGCGACGTCTCGGCCACACGCTCGAGCGGTCCTGAACCGACAGCCGGACCCGCCGGACGGGCTCGGGCAGCACCTCCAGAGTGAGTACCGCCCCACCTTCCGTGTGCAGAAGCACATTTACCAGCAGTTCCCCGGTCACCAGCTCGGCGTCGTCGGCGAATTCGGCCATGTCCCAGTCGGTGAGGGCCTGACGCACTATGGTGCGGGCGTCGGACAGCCCCTCCGGGTCCGCCTGGTGGACGTACTGGTGCAACCGCGGAGCCCGAGGGGACCCAGGTTCCGGGCTGCGCCGCAGTACCAGCAGGGCGACATCGTCTCCCGAACCCCAACGCTCCCACAACCGGTCCGACAGATGATCAGCCAGTGCCTGGGCGCCCACGGGCCCCGCGCTGACCTCGTTTATCAGATCCTGCACGCCTGTATCGACATCGACTCCCGGTTCTTCCACAAGTCCATCGGTGTACAGGACAAGGGTTTCGCCCGGTACCAGGTCGAGACGGGTCTCCGGAAACTCCTCGTCCTCGAAGTCGGTCGAAATGCCCAGGGGGAGACCGCCCCGCACCTGGGGGTTGCTGACCCGGCCGTCCATGTGCCGGATCAGCGGTCCGAAGTGCCCGGCGCGCACCACACGCACGGTTCCCGAGGCGAGATCGACCTGGGCGTACGTACACGTTGCGAAGCGTTCCGTGTCCAGCTCGGCGAGGAAGCGCGAAGCCCGGGCCAGCACCGTCGCCGGAGGATGCCCCTCGCCGGCGTACGCGCGCAGGGCGATGCGCAACTGGCCCATGATGGCGGCGGCATGCGTGTCATGGCCCTGCACGTCACCCACGACGATACCGAAGCGAGTCATCGGCAGCGCGATCACGTCGTACCAGTCACCGCCGACCTGGCGTCCGCTCCAGGCCGCGTGATAGCGCACGGCTATCTCGCCGCCCTCGATCTCCTGGATCCGCCGCGGCAGCATGGCCGACTGAAGGCCGGTGGCGAATTCGCGCTCCTCGTCGAAGAGCGTCGCCCGCTGCAGGGACTGGGCCACGATGGCAGCCAGCCCCAGACACAGATTGCGCTCATCAGCGTTGAAAATCGTGTTCTCGCGGTAGAAGAGTGCCAGGGTGCCGAGGGAACGCGCCTGGGCGACGAGCGGCAGGTAGGCGGCCGCACGGAATTCCAGCCGCCCTGCGTAGGGAGTCAGCACGGGATAGCGGCGGACGAGTCCCGGGACCGAGGTCAGGAACCGGGGGCGGCCGCTGAGAATTGTGTCGGCCAGAGGGTACCTCCGGTCCAGCCCCGCGGATCCGAGCTCGTCGATCGCCTCCAGTGGGTCGCCGCTCAGGACGATGACGTTCAGCTTGGCGTTCTCGATCAGGCCGAGTGCGAGGCCATCCGCGCCGAGCCGGTCCAGCCCACCCGGTCCGGTGAGTGCGGCGGTCACATCATCCACGGTCACCGCACGCGACAAAGCACTCGTTGTGCGTTCAACAATGCTGGTCTGGCGCTGTCGCCGTTTTTCCAGGTCCAGCACGAAGGTCGAATGGGTGACCTCCGCCGTCGCGTCCCGTACCACCCCGACGACCCGGTGCGCCCGGCCGTCATCGCCGCGCAGTATCCGCGCCTGGACATGAGTCCACTGGTCCCTGCCGTCGTCGAGCGGTACCCGGAAGTGAACACTGTACGAGTTGCGCCCGCCCTCGATCGCCTCGTCGACAGCCGCATTGAGTCGGGTCCGCTCCGAAGGTTCGAGCCGTTCCACCAGGGCTTCGGGCCGTGAGTCGAAGGTCAGTGGGTCCAGGCCGAAGACCAGCAGGCCCGCTTCGTCGATGTCGAGCGTGTGGGCATCCATGTCCCACTCGAAACTGCCCGTCCGATTCATGGCAAGCCGCTGCGCCGTCGCGGTCTCGCCGTTGCGCGTCTTCTCGATCAGCGGGCGGGACGGGACGGGTGTACTCGGTTGCCGGTCGTGATCGGTCATTCCTGCTCCGGAGGTCTTCCGACGGGGCAGCCGGGCGGCGCGGCCCGTACGGAGTGTCTCAATTGTCGAACCGGTTCCGGCAGGCTGCCACAGCGGACGTCCGGCAAAATCCGGGCCGAGGGCCGGTCCGGGTGGCCTCTGTACCCCTGCTGCCCGAGCCCGGGACCCGCCCCGCAGAATGGCAGCGGAAGATCGTCCGCGATCGGCGGGCGATACGGCACAGGGGCTGACCGGAGCGCATTCATGAACCACGAGGATCCCGTCCTGCTGCACACCGAGGGACGCATCCGACACATCACGCTCAACCGCCCGCGCGCCCTGAACGCGCTGAACCACGCCATGGTGCTGCGCATCGACGAAGCACTCGCCGAGGCCGAGCTCGACGACACCGTCACCGCGGTCCTCATCACCGGTGCGGGGGAGCGCGGCCTCTGTGCAGGCGGCGATATCCGCTCGATCCACGAGGACGCCCGCGCGGGCGGCGGCACATCAATGGACTTCTGGCGTGACGAGTACCGGCTCAACGCCCGTATCGCCCGATTCCCCAAGCCGTATGTCGCGATCATGGACGGTATCGTGATGGGCGGTGGCGTCGGTGTCTCGGCCCACGGCGACGTCCGTATCGTCACCGAACGCTCGCGCATCGCCATGCCCGAGACCGGCATCGGCTTCGTCCCCGATGTGGGCGGGACATACCTGCTCGGTGCCGCGCCCGGTGAGCTCGGCACTCATCTGGCGCTCACAGCGGATGCGGTCGGCGCGGGTGATGCGCTGCTGTGCGGGCTCGCCGACCACTTCGTACCGTCGCAGCTCCTTGCCGAGCTCACCACGGCCCTCGCCGCCTGCGGTAAGGCTGCCGAGATCGAGGAGACGGTACGGCGGTACGCCTCACCCGCGCCGAACGGTGAACTGGCGGCGCACAGCGAGTGGATCGATTCGTGCTACCGGGCCGATTCTGTCGAGGAGATCCTCGATCGCCTCGACAACAGCGGTGTCCCCGCCGCCAAGCAGGCTGCCGAGACGATCCTGGCCAAGTCGCCCACCGCGCTCAAGGTGACACTCTCCGCCCTGCGCAGGGCCCGCAGGCTCGACAGTCTCGAGGCGGTGCTCGATCAGGAGTACCGGACTTCGTGCACCGCTTTCACCAGGCCCGACCTTGTGGAAGGCGTGCGTGCCCAGATCATCGACAAGGACCGCAATCCGCGGTGGAGTCCGGCGGATCTGGCCGAGGTCTCCGAGGCCGATGTGGCGCTCTTCTTCGCCCCGCTGGGCGACCGAGAACTCGGTCTGGCTTCCGGTTTCCGGACGACGGACTGAGCGGACGAAGACGGACCGATGCAGGCCGAGGCGGATGGAGACGGAACTGAGACGGACCGGGACTGCGGAGACCGGTTCAGAGATCGTTGGGGCCGGTGACGGTACGGAACGGGATGCCGAGGAGGTTGGCCGCGGCCTTGAGATCCTTGGCGCGGTGGCCGGTGCAGAGAGTCCAGTGGTGGCCGATGCCGGTCGCGGACCAGGCGTCGGTCCACTCGCCGGGGTCGAAGCCGAAGTCGACGCGGGAGGTGGTGTTACCGATCTCCAGCAGGGGTCCCGGGACGACTTCGCCCTCGGAGGCGATGAACGTAAAGGTGCCGTCCGCCTCCTGACCGATACCGAACGTGGTGACCGGACCATGCTTGACGTCGAACTCGACGCTGACGCCCCACCCGCGTTTGCCGTGGTACACGCCCAGCCCGCGCAGCAACGGATCCTTGGCGCCGATCGCGAGGTGGGCGGGGCCGTCGTGGCCCATCTCGACCACCCGGTCGCGGAAGTTGAGGGCCTGGAGCTCGGTGAAGGAGCCGCCGGCGCCGATGGTGTCGGCGATCAGCATGGCGAGGCTGGTGCGCAGCTCGTACTCCCCGGCCATCGGGATGCCTCGGGCGGTCAGCAGCGACGCGCCGAGGATCATGCCCGCGCCGAGCCGCTCATGGATCTCGCCCTCAAGTCCGCGGTGGTAGTAAGCGAGGCTGTCGAGCTCGAAGTCCTCGACGAGCCGGTCCAGTCCGACCGACACCCGGGCGGCCCAGGCGAGATCGTCCTCGTCGACGGAGTCGTCGAGGGTGAAGACCGTACGAGTGAGCGCAACGCGTTCGCCGGCCTCCTCGTCCGTCACGGCGGCGACACGGACCCGCAGGTCGTCGAATTCGAGGACTTCGACGTGTCCGCCGAACTGGGTGGAGATCAGCGTCATATCGGTGGAGACATCGAGCATCCCTGGGTAAAGATGCCCCATCAGCCCGTGCCGGCCATGGCGCATCACGCCGCGCACCTGCGCCGCGGAGACCCAGCGGCGGATCCGGTTCCAGGCGTTCTCGTCGTGCAGATGGCCGGAGACGGAGCGGAAGGGGATACCGCTGCGCCGGAACACGTTGGCGACCTCCGGCAGCGGGCACTGTCCGCAGTACGCCAGCCACTTGCCCGTGTCGGTGTTCGGGTGGTCCATCGCCTCGGTCGGCTGGAGGTCGATGACCAGTACCGGAGTGCGGGTGCGCTGGGCGATCGGCAGGACCATCGAGGCCGTGAGGTACGTCGTCAGGAACGTCACGACGATGTCGCAGTCGGCCCTGCGCAGCTGTTCCGCCGCCTTGGCGGCCTCCTGCGGGTCGGAGATGAAGCCGGCGTCGACGACCTTGCAGCCCATCTCCTCGAACCGCCCGGTCACGAAGCGCGCAGATTCCTGCAACTGGTCGAGGAGACCGGGGAACTGCGGCCAGTACGCACCGAGTCCACCGGAGACCAGGCCGACACGGGTACGGCGACGCGTTGTGCGGGCGAGCACGCCGTCGAGCACGGTGGGAGAGACATCAGTCATGAGTTTCCATACCTTTCTTCGTGGGTTGATCGCGGTCATTCGTAAGATCGGGACACCCAGGGATGCCGGGTGTGGCTGTCATGCGGGTGCCGCGTTCGTGGCTTGGAAGGATTGGCCGCCCGGCATCCTGCGACGGCTCGCCGGCGTCGCTGGACTCGCTCCCGTCCCCCGCGACTCGGGCAAGGTCAGCGGCAACCTGCGCAGGCCCAGACGCTACAGCCGCCGACTCCTGCGGATGTTCTACCTCTCCGCCCAGGTCGCCGCGGTGCACTGCCCCCAGTCCAAGACCTTCTACCAGCGCAAACGCGCCGAGGGAAAGTCCCACAAGCAGGCCGTCCTCGCGCTGGCCAGACGCCGCCTGAACGCGCTCTGGGCCCTGATACGCGACCACCGGACCTTCGAGGCCGTCACCGCCAGCCCCGCCGCCACAGCGGCATGACCCAGTCACAAGGCGTCACCGACGGGGGGTTGACAACGTCATTGGGAATCCTTCCTTCGTCATCCATTGAGTACCCGGGCTTCCACAAAGGGGCCCGGGCTCCCGGTCGGGGTGTCCAGGACTCAGGCCGGCTCCAGCCTTGCGACAGCCCGGTCCCAGGCCCGCTGATCTCCCTGAGGGGTGTAGTGGCGCAATTCCTGCGTCTGCGCGACGAGTCGTCGCATGTCCATGAGGTCGCCCACCAGGCCATGGGCGCGTGCCTGCAGAAGGATGTTCCCGAGCGCGGTCGCCTCGGCGGGACCGGCCGTGACCGGGAGGCCGGTGGCATCCGCGGTCCACTGGCACAACAGCTCGTTGCGTGAACCCCCGCCGACGAGGTGGATCCGGGTCAGCTCCCGCCCCGCAAGACGGGCGGCCTCCCGCAGCGTCCTGCGATGCGCCAGCGCCAGGCTCTCCAGCACACATCGCACGTACCCGCCGGGAGTGTCGGGCGGTTTCTGTCCGGTGCGGACAAGATGGGCGTCGATGCGCGACGGCATGTCACCCGGCGCAAGGAACGATTCGTCGTCGGGGTCGATCACCGCAGCGAACGGCCGGGCACGGGCCGCCTCTGCGAGCAGTCCGGCCAGGACCGGAGCCGTTCCCTTCCGGCTCCAGGCACGGCGGCACTCCTCCAGCAGCCACATGCCCATGATGTTGCGGAGATAGCGGACGGTGCCGTCCACCCCGCGCTCATTGGTGAAGTTCGCCGCCCGGGACTCCTCCGTCAGTACCGGAGCCGTCAGCTCCAGCCCGGCCAACGACCAGGTACCACAGGACACATAAGCGAATCCGGGCTCGGCCGCGGGCACCGAGACGACCGCCGACGCCGTGTCGTGCGAGGCGACGGTCGTCACCGGTGTCCCGGCCGGCAGCCCGGTGTACGCCGCGACATGCGGCAACAGCGTCCCGGCCGCGTCACCCGGCTCACGCAACGGCGGAAACCAGGAACGCTCCAGACCCAGCCGGCCGATCAGCGCATCGGACCAGGTCCCGGCAGATGCATCGAACAGACCGGTCGTCGACGCGTTGGTGATCTCCGCGCCGACCGTGCCGGTCAGCCAGCGCACCAGCAGATCAGGGATCAACAGCATTGTCCGTGCCGCCCCCCACTGGGCACTCGCACGATGCGCGGCGAGTTGGAACACCGTATTGAACGGAAGATGCTGCAACCCGCTGATGGCATACAGCTCCCGAGCCCCGCATTCGGCCAGCACCTGCTCGGCCGCCTTGCCGTTACGGCTGTCACGGTAGTGGAACGGCAGCCCGAGCAGTGCCCCGTCGGCATCGAGAAGGCCGTAGTCGACCGCCCAGGTATCGATGCCGACCGAAGCGATCGGACCACTGCGCGCAGCGGTCCGAAGACCGTCCAGCATCCCCTGGTACAGAGCGAGCACGTCCCATCGCAGCCCGTCCGGCAGCCGGACCGGGATATTGGGGAAGCGATGCGCCTCGGTCAGCACGAGCTTCCCGGGCCCGGCCCGGCCGGTGATCACCCGGCCGCTGCCGGCACCGAGGTCCACGGCCGCGAAGACCGCGTCGCTTCGTGACGTCACAGACATGGAACTCTCATCCGGGTCATCGCAGGAACGCCGCCGCCACACCGGCGTCGACGGGAATGTGAAGACCGGTCGTGTGCGTGAGGTCCCCGCCGGTCAGCGCGAAGACGGCGTTCGCGACATGCTCCGGGAGCACCTCGCGCTTGAGGAGGGTCCGCTGGGCGTAGAACTCGCCGAGCTTCTCCTCCTCGATTCCATACGTCGCCGCACGCTGGGCCCCCCAGCCGGCCGCGAAGATCCCCGAACCACGCACCACTCCGTCGGGGTTGATGCCATTGACCCGGATCCCGTGCTCGCCCAACTCGGCTGCCAGCAGCCGAACCTGGTGAGCCTGATCGGCCTTGGTCGCCGAGTAGGCGATGTTGTTCGGGCCTGCGAACACCGCGTTCTTCGACGCGATGTAGACGATGTCGCCGCCGAGGTTCTGCGCCCGCATCACTCTGGCGGCCTCACGCGAGACCAGGAACGAGCCACGCGCCATGATGTCGTGCTGACGATCCCAGTCCCCGGCCGTGGTTTCGAGCAGCGGCTTCGAGATCGAGATTCCGGCATTGTTCACGACGAGATCCACACCGCCGAACGCGAGCACCGCCGCCTTGAACGCCCCGGCGATCTGCTCCTCACTGGTCACATCGACCGTCACCGCGACAGCCTTGTCGGGCCCGCCGAGCTCCTGCGCCACCGAGGCGGCGTTCTCCGCGTTCAGGTCCGCGACGACGACACACGCTCCCTCCGCGACCAGTCGGTGGGCGATGGCCTTGCCGATACCGGACCCCGCACCGGTGACGAGCGCCACCCGGGTGGCCAGCGGCTTGGGCTCGGGCATCCGGCGCAGCTTGGCCTCCTCCAGCTCCCAGTACTCGATCCGGAACTTCTCGGACTCCTCGATCGGCGCGTACGAGGAGACGGCCTCGGCGCCGCGCATCACATTGATGGCGTTGAGGTAGAACTCCCCGGCAACCCGGGCAGTCTGCTTGTCCTTGCCGAAGGAGAACATGCCGACTCCGGGCACCAGCACGATCGCCGGGTCCGCGCCGCGCATCGCGGGGGAGCCGGGGGTCGCGTGACGCTCGTAGTACGCGCGATACGCCTCCCGGTACTCCCCGTGCAGCTCCTTCAGGCGTGCCGCCGCCTCGTCCAGCGTGGCGTCCGCAGGCAGGTCGAGGACCAGCGGGCTGACCTTCGTACGGAGGAAGTGGTCCGGGCACGAGGTGCCGAGCGAGGCGAGCCGCGGGTGTGCGGCACGGGAGAGGAAGTCCAGCACAGGCTCCGTGTCGGTGAAGTGGCCCACCTGCGGACGGTCGGTTGAGGCCAGGCCGCGGATCAGCGGGGCGAGCGCGGCGGCGCGCTCCCCGCGCTGCTCCTCGGGGAGGGCCTCCCGGCCCGTCCACACGGGGCCGAACGGCTCCGCCTCGCCCTGCTCCTGAAGGAATGCCTCAGCGGTGCGGATCATCCAGAGCGCGTTGTGCTCGCACTCCTCGGACGTCTCGCCCCAGGCCGTGATGCCATGGCCGCCGAGGACCACACCGACGGCCTGCGGGTTTGACTCCTTGACCGCGGCGATGTCCAGACCGAGCTGGAACCCGGGCCTGCGCCAGCCCACCCAGGCCACCTTGTCGCCGAAACACTCCGCGGTGAGCTTCTCACCGTCGGTGGAGCACGCCAGCGCGATCCCCGAGTCCGGATGCAGATGATCGACATGCGCGGCCTCGACCAGTGCGTGCATCGCCGTGTCGATGGACGGAGCGGTGCCGCCTTTGCCATGCAGGCAGTAGTCGAACGCCGACACCATCTCGTCCTCGCGCTCCACCCCCGGATACACGTTCTTGAGCGCGCGCACCCGGTCCAGGCACAGCACGGCGAGACCGGCCTCGGTCAGCGTGCCGAGATCACCACCGGACCCCTTGACCCACAGCAGCTCGGTCTCGCCGCCCGTGACCGGGTCGGTGCCGGAGGCCTTGACCGATGTGTTGCCACCTGCGTAGTTGGTGTTGCGGGCGTCGGAGCCGATCCGGTGGGCGCGCTCCAGGAGCGCGGCGACTTCGGCGTGGGTCGCGGACGTCATGAGAATCCTTCGGTGTCGGGGATCGGGCTGAATCGGTCGGACGGGCGCACAGGGAGGGGGCGGGGGCTCAGAGCCTGTCGGGTGGCTGATCATGCGTGATGCGTGACGGTCGTGATCTGCCTTCCGGGCATGGCGACGGCCCCGGAATGATCACGTGGTGTGTG
>NZ_JBEOVN010000047.1:0-41357 GCF_040295565.1 Streptomyces sp. NPDC002785
TCACCCTCTCGGGCTTTCCTCCGGGCTTTTCCCTTCGGTCTTGCGTTTCCGACTCTATCAGACTCTTTCGTGTCCGATTCCCGGTCGAAGCGGGGCTGCTTTTCAGTTCTTCGCTTTCGCGTTTCCCTTTCCGGCGGTTCCAACCTTACCAGATTCTTTTTCGTTCCGTTTCCGGTCCGAATTTGAATTCCGGTGGCCTTTGGAGTGGCCTTTACCTTTCGGCTGATCCGACTTTATCAGAAGTTCTGAGTCGAAATTCCCGCCCGTTCGGGGTTCCCAGGGCACATGAGTGTGCGCGGTGTTTCCCGGTCAGGCGGAGCCGTAAACGTACTGGAGCGGGGCCCCCGATGCAAATCGGGGGCCCCGCTCCGGAGTTCGCGTCTGTCGGGGTCAGACCTCGACGACGACGGGAAGGATCATCGGTCGCCGGCGATAGGTGTCGGAGACCCACTTGCCCACCGAGCGGCGGACGAGCTGCTGGAGCTGGTGAGGCTCCATCACGCCGTCCTGGGCGGACTTGTTGAGCGCTTCCTCGATCTTCGGTACGACGGCGTTGAATGCCGAGTCGTCGATACCGGAGCCACGGGCCTGGATGTAGGGACCGCCCGTGATCTTGCCGGAAGTGCTGTCGACCACGATGAAGACCGAAATGATGCCCTCGTCGCCGAGGATGCGGCGGTCCTTGAGAGAGGTCTCGGTGACATCGCCGACCGAGAGGCCGTCGACGTATACGTAACCCGCCTGGACCTTGCCGACGATCTTGGCCTTGCCGTCGATGAGGTCGACGACGACACCGTCCTCTGCAATGACGATGTGGTCCTTGGGTACACCGGTGAGGGCGCCCAGTTCGGCGTTGGCCCTGAGGTGGCGCCATTCGCCGTGGACCGGCATCAGGTTCTTCGGCTTGCAGATGTTGTAGAAGTACAGCAGCTCGCCGGCCGAGGCGTGGCCCGAGACGTGGACCTTGGCGTTGCCCTTGTGGACGACATTGGCGCCCCAGCGGGTCAGGCCGTTGATCACGCGGTAGACGGCGTTCTCGTTGCCCGGGATCAGGGACGACGCCAGGATTACCGTGTCGCCCTGGACGATGCGGATCTGGTGGTCGCGGTTGGCCATACGGGACAGCGCGGCCATCGGCTCGCCCTGGGATCCCGTGCAGACCAGCACGACCTCGTCGTCCGGCAGATCGTCGAGGGTCTTGACGTCGACCACCAGGCCCGCGGGGACCTTCAGATAGCCGAGATCACGGGCGATGCCCATGTTGCGGACCATCGAGCGCCCGACGAAGGCGACCCGGCGGCCGTATTCGTGTGCCGCGTCGAGGATCTGCTGGATGCGGTGCACATGGCTGGCGAAGCTCGCCACGATGATGCGCTTCTGGGCGTTGGCGAAGACCGTGCGCAAGACGTTGGAGATGTCCCGCTCGGGTGGCACGAAGCCGGGGACCTCCGCGTTGGTCGAGTCGGAGAGGAGAAGGTCGATGCCTTCCTCGCTCAGCCGGGCGAACGCGTGCAGGTCGGTGAGCCGGCCGTCCAGCGGGAGCTGGTCCATCTTGAAGTCACCGGTCGCGACGACCATGCCCGCAGGTGTGCGGATGGCGACCGCGAGAGCGTCCGGGATGGAGTGGTTGACCGCGATGAACTCGCAGTCGAAGACGCCGATGCGCTCGCGCTGGCCCTCCGCGACTTCGAGGGTGTACGGACGGATGCGGTGCTCCTGGAGCTTCGCCTCGATCAGCGCGAGGGTCAGCTTGGAGCCGATCAGGGGGATGTCCGGCTTCAGTCGCAGCAGGTACGGGACACCACCGATGTGGTCCTCGTGGCCGTGCGTGAGGACGATCCCGTCGATGTCGTCGAGACGATCCCGGATCGTGGTGAAGTCCGGCAGGATCAGGTCGATTCCGGGCTGCTCTTCCTCCGGGAAGAGAACTCCGCAGTCGACAATGAGCAGGCGGCCGCCGTACTCGAAGACCGTCATGTTGCGGCCGATTTCGCCGAGGCCGCCGAGCGGGGTGACCCGGAGGCCGCCCTTCGGGAGCTTCGGCGGGGTGCCGAGTTCGGGATGCGGATGACTCAAAAGACTCTCCTTACCACGCACGCCACGTACCGCTTGGGCACGTGGCGCGCATGTCATTCGTGCACTTGCTGTTGTCGGTGTTGTCACTCTTGCGAGTGTTCTTCGCTTATTCAGTTGTGAAGTCTGTGGTTACAGCTCTACCCCACCGGCGGCGAGATCGATCTTGAGCTGCGCCGTTTCCTGTGCGGTGAGTTCCACCAGAGGAAGGCGCAGGGGGCCCGCGGGGAGGCCCTGAAGGGCCAGCGCGGCCTTGGTGGTGATCACGCCCTGGGTACGGAACATGCCGGTGAAGACCGGCAGGAGCTTCTGGTGGATCTCCGTGGCCTTCTGGACGTCGCCGCCGAGGTACGCCTCGATGAGGGCCCGCAGGTCCGGGGTGACGACATGGCCGACGACGGAGACGAATCCAATGGCGCCGACCGAGAGCAGTGGCAGGTTCAGCATGTCGTCGCCGGAGTACCAGGCGAGGCCGGACCGGGCGATGGCCCAGCTGGCACGGCCGAGGTCGCCCTTCGCGTCCTTGTTGGCGACGATGCGCGGGTGCTCGGCGAGCCGTACCAGCGTCTCCGTGTCGATGGGCACACCGCTGCGGCCGGGAATGTCGTAGAGCATCACCGGCAGACCGGTGGCGTCGGCGATGGCCGTGAAGTGGCGGAAGATGCCTTCCTGCGGCGGCTTGTTGTAGTACGGCGTCACCGCGAGGAGGCCGTGGGCACCGGAGCGTTCGGCCGTGCGGGCGAGCTCGATGCTGTGGCGGGTGTCGTTGGTTCCGATGCCGGCGACGACGTGGGCCCTGTCTCCCACCGCTTCCAGTACAGCCCTTACGAGCTGGTCCTTCTCCGCATCGCTGGTGGTCGGGGACTCGCCGGTGGTGCCGTTGACGATCAGGCCGTCATTGCCTGCGTCCACCAGATGGGCGGCGAGCCGCTGGGCACCGTCGAGGTCGAGTGCACCGTCCGCCGTGAAGGGCGTGACCATAGCGGTGAGGACCCGCCCGAAGGGGGTCTGCGGAGTGGAGATCGGAGCCATGGGTAACACGCTACTCGTTGCTCGGCGCCCTATGCCCCCTCGGGGGGACACGCAGTAGGAGCCCGGCACTGCCTGCTCGGGGGTTCAAGCAGTGCCGGGTCCGTTTGATCAGCCTAGATGAACTTCACGAAACGCCGCAATACGGACACCGCTTACGGGGCTACGCGTCCGTTCTTGTTGAAGGCTGCATGGGTGAGCGGCATGAGCCGGGCCCAGTGCTCCTCCATCTGCTGGCCGACCATCTCGATCTCCCGCTGAGGGAAGGACGGCACCTTCGCCAGCTCGTGCTGGGTGCGCAAGCCGAGGAAGTGCATCAGCGAGCGGGCGTTGCATGTGGCGTACATCGAGGAGAACAGGCCGACGGGGAGCACCGCGCGGGCGACCTCTCGGGCCACTCCTGCGGCAAGCATCTCCTGGTACGCCTCGTACGCCTGGCGGTAGGAGTCCTCCATGATGCGGCCGGTGAGCTCCTGCTGGGCCTGGGTGCCCTCGACGAACTCGTACTTGCCGGGGCGGCCCTGCTGCACGAGCTTGCGGGACTCCCCCGGAACGTAGAAGACCGGTTCCAGCTCCCTGTAGCGGCCTGATTCCTCGTTGTACGACCAGCCGACGCGGTGGCGCATGAACTCGCGGAACACGAAGATCGGGGCGCTGATGAAGAAGGTCATCGAGTTGTGCTCGAACGGGCTGCCGTGCCGGTCACGCATCAGGTAGTTGATGAGCCCCTTGGACCGCTCGGGGTCCTTGGTGACCTCCTCCAGGGACTGCTCACCGGCCGTGGAGACACGGGCCGCGAACAGGACGTCGGAGTCGCCTGCGGTGTGTTTCACCAGGTCAACGGTGACATCGCTGCGGAAGCTGGGCTTTGCGGGCTCGGGGGTCTCGGTCACCGGCGGGGTCCTTCCAATTGCTTCGCTCGGGCGGCGTCCACTCTACGGGCCGCCACTGACACCGACGGCCGGAACGGTCGTGCAGGGAATTCTTCGACGAATTCGGCAATTCGGGGCACCGAACGGGTCTGCCGTGCGTCTGACTCGGTAGCAGCATCCGTTAGAGAGTTCAAGGAGAGTTTCCTCATGTTCCGCCGGCGTGAATCCGTCCCGTTCTCGTTCGTAGCCGAGGCCGACCGATTCCGCAGTAACGTCACCCCGCCCCCGCGGGAGCGCACCACCGCCTCCCAGCTGGCCGGCCGTTCCCTTGTCGGGCTGACGGTCGTCGCAGGTCTCGTCGGGTCGCTGATCCTCGGCTTGCCCGCCCTGAGCCCCGCCCAGGGGCCGTCGCACACCCAGCAGACCGAGGCCGGCCACGGACGCTGACTCCTACGGACCCCCTGGGGTGGTCTGGTCGGCGGCCTCCTCGGTAGCCTCACCGGGCACAGCAATCGAGCGTGCTTGTGAGTGAGGATCAGTCGTGCCCCTGCCCTTCCTGACGGCCGACCGCGCGTTTGACGCGAGCGCTGAGGACATCGCGCTGCCGTTCGACGACCACGACAGCTGGCGGCGTCCGTACCGCCCAGGACCCTGGCGGGTCGCGGCTGCGGCCGCCCTGTTGCTACTCGTGTCGTTCATCCTGCTCGCGGGGATGATCACCGCGTTCGCCGGGGCGATGCCGGGTGCCGCCGCGTGCCTGGGGCTGACCGTCGTGGTCATCGGCTGTGCCCTGCGGCTGCTGCGGGTCGGCGCCTGGGTGAGCCGGCACGGCGTGCGCCGAGTCGGCTTCTTGACGACGACGACCGTGCCGTGGAACCGCGTCGCGGCCGTCCGTACGGTGCAGCAGCCGGTGAAGTGGCTCGGGTTGCCGCGCACGGTGCAGGGGCAGGCGTTGATCGTCGTACGCCAGGGGGGCGAGGCGATTACGCCCCTGCTCACCGACAGCAATGCGGATTTTCTGGCGCGGGGTGAGGCATTCGACCGTGCGGCCGACACGGTCGAGGCGTGGGGGGACGAGTATCGGCGGGACTGAGCGTGTGGTTACCGGGGCCGTCCGGTGGCCGTTCTGTCCTCAAGCGCCGGACGGGCTTGCTTTGGCCGGACGGGCTTGTTGATTTGGTCGGACGGCCCACCGGCCCGGGTCAGGGTGTGCTGGGCTGGGTGGGCTTGGTGTGCAGAGCGATGGCGCGCTGCATGGCCTTTCGGGCGCGGGGGGTGTCCCTGGCGTCCTGGTAGGCGACGGCCAGGCGGAACCAGCAGCGCCAGTCGTCCGGGGAGTCCTCCGTCTCCTCGCGGCGGCGTGCGAACACGGCATCGGCCGAAGCGCGGTCGATACGGCCGGACGGGGTGCGGACCAGCTCGTCGACCGGCAGGCCGCCCTCCGCGTCCAGTTCCGCGGCCAGCGCGTTGGCCCGCGCCACGAACTGGGTGTTCTTCCAGAGGAACCAGATACCGATCACCGGCAGGATCAGCACCGCGACCCCGAAGGTGACTGTCAGCAGCGTGCCGTGCTGGATGAGCAGGACGCCACGGCTGCCGACCAGGGCGAAGTAGAAGACCAGGACGGCAGCGGTGACGAAGTAAGTGATCTTTGCGCGCATGGCAGGGCTCAGTCAGTTCAGGTCGAGGAAGTGTTCCAGGCCGAATGTGAGGCCGGGAGTGGTCACCACGCGGCGTGTGCCGAGCAAGATGCCCGGCATGAAGCTGCTGTGGTGCAGGGAGTCGTGGCGGATGGTGAGCGTCTCGCCCTCGCCACCGAGCAGCACTTCCTGGTGGGCCAGGAGGCCGCGGAGCCGGATCGCGTGGACCGGGACTCCGTCGACGTCCGCGCCACGGGCACCGTCCAGGGCCGTGGTGGTGGCGTCCGGTTGCGGGGCGCAGCCGGCCTTCCTCCGGGCCTCGGCGATCAGCTCGGCGGTGCGGGTGGCGGTGCCCGAGGGGGCGTCGACCTTGTTGGGGTGGTGCAGTTCGATGACCTCTACGGACTCGAAGTAGCGGGCGGCCTGCTCCGCGAACTTCATCGTGAGGACGGCGCCGATGGAGAAGTTCGGCGCGATGAGCACACCGGTTTCCGGGGAGCCGGAGAGCCAGGTGTTCAGCTGCGCGAGCCGTTCGTCGGACCAGCCCGTCGTACCGACGACGGCGTGGATGCCGTGCCGGATACAGAAGTCGAGGTTGCCCATCACCGACGCGGGGGTGGTGAGCTCGACGACGACCTGGGCGTCGGATTCCGCGAGGGTCTCCAGCTTGTCGCCGCGCCCCAGGGCGGCCACCAGCTCCATGTCGTCGGCGGCCTCGACGGCTCGTACCGCCTCGGATCCGATACGGCCCTGGGCGCCGAGAACGGCCACGCGCAGCTTGCTCATTGCTCTGCTTCCTTACGGGTGGAGTTAGGAGACCGCTTCATCGAGGCGGTCGGCCTGCTTGTCCTTGAGCGGGCCGATGACGGAGAGCGAGGGGCGGTGTCCGAGGACCTCTCCCGCCACCGCGCGTACGTCATCGGGGGTGACCTGCGCTATCCGGGCCAGCATGTCGTCGACCGACATCTGGTCGCCCCAGCACAGTTCGCTCTTGCCGATGCGGTTCATCAGTGCGCCGGTGTCCTCCAGGCCCAGGACCGTGGAGCCGGAGAGCTGCCCGATGGCGCGGCCGATCTCCTCGTCGCTCAGCCCTTCGGACGCTACCCGGTCGAGCTCGTCCCGGCAGATCTTGAGGACATCGTGGACCTGGCTGGGCCGACAGCCCGCGTACACGCCGAAGAGTCCGCAGTCCGCGAAGCCCGAGGTGTACGAGTAGACGCTGTAGGCGAGGCCGCGCTTCTCCCGTACCTCCTGGAACAGGCGTGAACTCATGCCGCCGCCGAGAGCGGTGTTGAGTACGCCGAGCGCCCAGCGGCGGTCGTCGGTGCGGGCCAGGCCGGGCACGCCGAGGACGACGTGGGCCTGCTCGGTCCTGCGGTTCAGCAGCTCGACGCGGCCCGCGGTGCGCAGGGTGCGGGAGCCCGCACGCGGAGCGACCGGGACGGCGTCGGTGCGGGACAGGGCGCCCGCGCGCTCGAAGGCCCTGCGGACCTGGCGTACGACCGTGGCGTGGTCGATGTTGCCCGCGGCGGCGACGACCAGGTGCGTGGGGTCGTAGTGCTTCTTGTAGAAGCGGGCGATCCGGCCGCGGTCGAGCGCGTTGATGGTGTCGACGGTGCCGAGGACCGGGCGGCCGAGGGGGGTGTCGCCGAGCAGTGTGTGCGCGAACAGGTCGTGCACGCAGTCACCCGGGTCGTCCTCGGTCATCGCGATCTCTTCGAGGATGACGCCGCGCTCGGCGTCGACGTCCTCGGCGGTGATCAGCGAGCCGGTCAGCATGTCGCACACGACATCGATGGCCAGCGGCAGGTCGGTGTCGAGGACCCGCGCGTAGTAGCAGGTGTACTCCTTCGCCGTGAAGGCATTCATCTCGCCGCCGACCGCGTCGATGGCGGCGGAGATGTCGAGGGCGCTGCGCTTGGCGGTGCCCTTGAAGAGGAGGTGTTCGAGGTAGTGCGTCGCGCCGTTCAGGGTGGGGGTCTCGTCGCGTGATCCGACGTTGGCCCAGATCCCGAAGGTGGCGGAGCGGACGGAGGGCAGGGTCTCGGTGACGACCCGCAGACCGCCGGGAAGGACGGTGCGGCGGACCGTACCGATGCCGTTGGTGCCCTTGAGAAGCGTTTGGGTACGGGCGACGGCCCGCGCCTTCGAGGAGGCGCGGGCCGTCGTCACGGAACTACGGGACGTCACTTGGCGGCATCGTCCTTCTTCTCGTCCTCTTCGCCCTCGATGACGGGGATCAGGGAGAGCTTGCCGCGGGAGTCGATCTCGGCGATCTCGACCTGGACCTTGGTGCCGACACCGACCACGTCCTCGACGTTCTCCACGCGCTTGCCACCGGCGAGCTTGCGGATCTGCGAGATGTGCAGCAGACCGTCCTTGCCCGGCATGAGGGACACGAACGCACCGAAGGTGGTGGTCTTGACGACCGTACCCAGGTAGCGCTCGCCGACCTCCGGCATGGTCGGGTTGGCGATCGAGTTGATCGTGGCGCGGGCGGCCTCGGCGGCCGGTCCGTCGGCGGCACCGATGTAGATGGTGCCGTCGTCCTCGATCGTGATGTCGGCGCCGGTGTCCTCCTGGATCTGGTTGATCATCTTGCCCTTGGGGCCGATGACCTCACCGATCTTGTCCACCGGGATCTTGACGGTGATGATCCGCGGGGCGTTCGGGGACATCTCGTCCGGGACGTCGATGGCCTCGTTCATCACATCGAGGATGTGGAGGCGGGCGTCGCGGGCCTGCTTCAGCGCGGCGGCCAGGACCGAGGCAGGGATGCCGTCGAGCTTGGTGTCGAGCTGGAGCGCGGTGACGAACTGCTTCGTACCGGCGACCTTGAAGTCCATGTCGCCGAAGGCGTCCTCCGCACCGAGGATGTCGGTGAGGGCGACGTAGTGGGTCTTGCCGTCGATCTCCTGGGAGATCAGGCCCATGGCGATACCGGCGACGGCGGCCTTGAGCGGCACACCGGCGTTCAGCAGCGACATGGTGGAGGCGCAGACCGAGCCCATGGACGTCGAGCCGTTGGAGCCCAGCGCCTCGGAGACCTGGCGGATCGCGTAGGGGAACTCCTCGCGCGTCGGCAGCACCGGCACGATGGCGCGCTCGGCGAGCGCACCGTGGCCGATCTCGCGGCGCTTGGGCGAGCCCACGCGGCCGGTCTCACCGACGGAGTACGGCGGGAAGTTGTAGTTGTGCATGTAGCGCTTGCGGGTCACCGGGGAGAGGGTGTCCAGCTGCTGCTCCATGCGGAGCATGTTGAGGGTGGTGACGCCCAGGATCTGGGTCTCGCCACGCTCGAACAGCGCCGAGCCGTGCACGCGCGGGATGGCCTCGACCTCGGCGGCGAGCGTACGGATGTCCGTGACACCGCGGCCGTCGATGCGGACCTTGTCCTTGATGACGCGCTCGCGGACCAGCTTCTTGGTCAGCGAACGGTACGCGGCCGAGATCTCCTTCTCGCGGCCTTCGAAGGCCGGGAGAAGCTTCTCGGCAGCGATCTCCTTGACGCGGTCCAGCTCGGCCTCGCGGTCCTGCTTGCCGGCGATGGTGAGCGCCTGGGCCAGCTCGGACGTGACGGCGGCGGCGAGCGCCTCGAAGACGTCGTCCTGGTAGTCCAGGAAGACCGGGAAGTCGCCGGTGGGCTTGGCGGCCTTGGCGGCAAGGTCCGACTGGGCCTTGCAGAGGGCCTTGATGAAGGGCTTCGCGGCCTCGAGACCGGCGGCGACGACCTCTTCGGTCGGGGCCTCGGCGCCGTCCTTGACGAGCTGGATGGTCTTCTCGGTGGCCTCGGCCTCGACCATCATGATCGCGACGTCGCCGTCCTCCAGGACGCGACCGGCGACGACCATGTCGAAGACGGCGTCCTCGAGCTCGGTGTGCGTCGGGAAGGCGACCCACTGGCCCTTGATCAGGGCGACACGGGTGCCGCCGACCGGGCCGGAGAAGGGCAGGCCGGCCAGCTGCGTGGAGCAGGAGGCGGCGTTGATCGCGACCACGTCGTACAGGTGGTCGGGGTTGAGGGCCATGATCGTCTCGACGATCTGGATCTCGTTGCGCAGGCCCTTCTTGAAGGAGGGGCGCAGCGGGCGGTCGATGAGGCGGCAGGTGAGGATCGCATCCTCGGAGGGCCGGCCCTCACGACGGAAGAAGGAGCCGGGGATTTTGCCCGCGGCGTACTGCCGCTCCTCGACATCCACCGTGAGGGGGAAGAAGTCGAGCTGGTCCTTGGGCTTCTTGGAAGCCGTGGTGGCCGACAGCACCATGGTGTCGTCGTCCAGGTACGCAACGGCGGAGCCGGCGGCCTGCTTGGCCAGGCGGCCCGTCTCGAAGCGGATGGTGCGGGTGCCGAAGGTTCCGTTGTCGATAACGGCCTCGGCGTAGTGGGTCTCGTTCTCCACTAGCGTTTTCTCCGATACATATCGTCTTCTCGCCCCCACGCCCGTGTGGCGGGGGACGGTAGCGGAGAAGCCCTCCATCGGCGGGCCGGTCTTCGATCGAAGCACCCGGGTCGATGAGTCCGGGGGCCACTACCGAGGACCGGCGGCGGGGAGGTCTGCTTCTCGCTCGTCTGTTGGTCGTTCTCCGACCAGGTTACTGAGATTCGGCTCAGCTTGGCATTCCGGTGGTGCGGGCGGGCCCGCCACTTCCCGGATATGTGTGCGTACGCACAATCGTACGTACAACAAAGGGAGCGGCCCCCTCAGTGGTGGGAACCGCTCCCTTCACGGCGAACTACTTGGCGCCGCCGGCCGCACCGCGGCGGATGCCGAGGCGGTCGACCAGCGCACGGAAGCGCTGGATGTCCTTCTTGGCCAGGTACTGAAGGAGGCGGCGACGCTGGCCGACCAGGATCAGCAGACCACGACGGGAGTGGTGGTCGTGCTTGTGCGTCTTGAGGTGCTCCGTCAGGTCCGAGATCCGGCGGGAGAGCATCGCGACCTGGACCTCGGGGGATCCGGTGTCACCCTCCTTCTGGGCGAACTCGGACATGATCTGCTTCTTCGTAGCGGCGTCGAGCGGCACGCGTACTCCTCTTGATGTTCGATGCGCCCACGAGTGCCCCTGGTCTTGATCGCAGGGGAGCTTCCATGACTCGGAGGCGAAGGTCCGATGAGCGCAGCTTCCAGCATGATCCGGAAGGGCGTACACAAACGGCCGTTACACAGCGTACCAGTCCGGCGCAGCCGGTTCGGCCGGGGTGCGGTGGCCCGGGAGCGACCGGGAGGCGGCTTTGTCCTCGATCGCCCCACGGGCTGGCTTTTGCCCGGCTGAGCCGGGTTTGGCCGGGCGGGCCCGCAGGGTCAGCTGGTGAGGGCGCGGATCGAGTGGTAAAGAGCGAAAACGGCGAGGCACAGGGGCATCGGCGTCAGGAGCACGCACGCTTCGGCGATCTCCAGGAAGCGCCCCAGAACGGGGTGACTCCCTTGCGCGGCACGCTCAGCCCAATGGCAGTGATCAGGACGACGGCGCCCGCGGGGGCGATGCAGCAGTTCTTGACGACGCACAGCACGCTGGACGGCCTGCCCATGACGGTCTCGCTGCGCGCCTTCTACCACCTGACAATCAGCGGCGAAGCGGAGGCCGTCCGTCCACGGCCCGTGCGATGGTCGGTGCGCTCGCCTCGCTGCGCTCCCCCGAGGATCTGGTCATCGCCATCGCGACGGGCCAGGACGCTGTCCCGCGCCGGGAATGGGCGAAGTGGCTTCCGCACGTCCAGGCCCCGGACTTCGTCGACGGCGCCGGCAGCCGCCGCCTGATCACCACCAGCATCGCGGAGCCGGAGGAGATGCTCGCGGGCCGGCTCGACAGCCGGCCGCGCTTCCAGCCCGATGGCCGGCCGCTCGTGGACCAGCCTCATGTCGTCGTTGTGCTCGACGGCCAGTCCGTATCGCCGGTGTCGACGCTCCTTGCGGCCGAGGGCCTCCAGTGCGTGACGGTCGTCGAGTCGTACCGGGTGAGGTCAACGGGGCACACGGCGGCCTGTCCGTCGTGGTGCACCCCCCATTCGCTGCAACTGGAGTCCGGGCACGGGCTGGTCTACGACGGCCTTCCGGCTTGCTCAGTCATGAGGCCGCCGAAGCACTGGCCCGGCAACTGGCGCCGCTCCATGCGGCCTCGGGCGGGGACGACGACGAACCGCTGCTCGTCAATCCCGAATTCACCGATCTGCTGAACCTCGGTGACGTGGCCTCGATCGACGTCAGCAGGATCTGGCGGGCCCGCTCCCGGGCGGAGCGGCTGCGCGTCCCGATCGGCGTCGGCGAGGACGGCAGCCACGTGGTGCTGGACCTCAGGGAAGCGGCGCAGGAGGGCCCTGGCGGACGGTGTCACGCTCTGGGTGGCGGGCCGCGAGCGCCACTGGGTGATGACCAGCGCGACGGATATCGAGAACGGCCTGCTGGGCACTGCTCGCCGGATGGACTGAATACTGTTTCGTTCGCAACCCCGGGCCTGCCGCTTCCAGGGAGGATGGCCGGGAAACGACACGGTTCGATCGAAGGGACGCCGACATGGGCACCCAGCAGGAAAAGGAAGAGCTCTACGCCCTCGACATCTCGGATGTGGAGTGGCTGAGCGCACCGGGGACCGAGAACGTCGAGGAACGGGTCGAGATCGCGCATCTGCCGGGCGGCGCGGTCGCGATGCGCTCGTCACTGGAACCGGAGACCGTGTTGCGGTACACGGAGGCCGAGTGGCGCGCCTTCGTCCTGGGCGCACGGGACGGCGAGTTCGACCTCACGTAGGCGAGGGGCGGTTGAGAGGGTGGCTGTCCGGACACGACGGCCACCCTCTCACTGCGCCTGGGTATGTACCGAGTTGACCGCTTCGGACCGTGCGCGCTGCCGTACTCGGGGCACTTGAGGACGGTGCGTGGCCTACTGGACAGTTTCTGCCGAGAGGAACGGCCTGCCGCAGTGAGCCCGATGACGATTAGGGTGGGTCGGGGCGCGACAGAAGAACCTGCGGGCAGGCGATGCGCGTCCCAAGGGGGAGAGCCGGGCGGATCGGACAACGGAAACGGTCGCCCCCACCCACCACGGCACAAGGGTGCTCGACCACACCAGGAGGCAAAGTGAACGGCGATCGGGACGAGATCCGCGGGGGCCGGAACAAGCCCGTCGACGAGTCGTCCGACGCGGAGCCCGCCGAGATGACGGGTGAGTTCACCATCGACTACACCCCGCCCGCCTGGTACACGCAGAACGCGCCGGGGGACTCGTCGGGTGGTGCCGGATCACACCTGGCGCCGCCGCCGCCCAACGGGGCGCCGTTGTCCGTGCCCGCGCCGCAGGCCGGGGGCGGTTTCGACCCCAACTGGGCTCCGGCGCCGCCCGTTCCTGCTCCTGCTCCTGCTCCTGCTCCTGCTCCTGCTCCTGCTCCTGCTCCTGCTCCTGCTCATTCAGCGGCGAGTGACTCCGCTCCTTCTCCTGCTCCTGCGGAGGGGGCAGCGGCGGGGGCTCCTGACGGGATGACGGACCCGTTCGGGAGCGGTGATGTGGAGAGCGGCGCGACCATGCGGTTCTCACCGGCCGCGCTGAAGCGGGAGATCGAGGAGCGCGAGGAGGCGTCGAAGAACGCAGACGGGGACGTCTCGGGTTCGGGCTCCGGTTCCGTGGGTGCCGGTGCTGACGGTGCTGACGGTGCTGACGGTGCTGACGGTGCTGACGAGAGCGAAACCTCCAATTCCGGTTCCGCGCAGGCGGCGGACGCGACCGGCGAGGAACCAAACGGCGCCGCCGCCGCGGATTCCGATGTCGATACCGCGGCGCCTGCCGAAGCTCCGGGCGGCGTCACGAGCGGTGGTGCCGGCGGACCGGAGGGCTCCGTGCCCTCGGACGCCGTCACGGATGCGGCACCCCAGGACGTACCGCCCCCCGACGCACCGCAGGACGCCGAGGCACCCGCAGCGCCGACCCCCTGGACCCAGGCGCCGCCGCAGGGCGGTCTGCCGCCGCTGCCGCCCGCGTTCCAACCCGCCACGCCGCAGCCCTCCACGCCCCAGTCGGCGCCGCAGTGGCCCGCTCGGACCCCGGCCGACCAGGCGCCCGGCGGCTACGGATTCCCGCATGCCGGAGCGCCCCAACAGCCGCAGGCACCGGTACCGCCGCAGGGCGGTTACGGATTCCCGCAGCAGCCCGCTCCCCCCGCGCAGCAGACACCGGCGCAGGGCAGTTACGGGTTCCCGCAGCCCCCTCAGACGCCCCAGACGCCGCAGGCACCAGTACCGCCGCAGGGCAGTTACGGATTCCCGCAGCAGCCCGCTCCCCCCGCGCAGCAGACACCGGCGCAGGGCAGTTACGGGTTCCCGCAGCCCCCTCAGACGCCCCAGACGCCGCAGGCACCAGTACCGCCGCAGGGCAGTTACGGATTCCCGCAGCCTCCTCAAGCGCCCCAGCAGCCCCAGCAGCCGCAGGCACCCCAGTGGCCCGCGCAGCAGGGCGCGCCCCTGCCGCCTCAGGTCCCCCAGGCGTCCCAGCAGCCGGTCCAGGGCACGCCCCATCTGCCCGCGCAGGTCGCCCCGCAGCCGCCCGCGCCCCAGCAACCGGCCCACCCCCAGCCCCCACAGCAGCAACAACCGCAGGGACAGCCCGTCGACCCGCGCACCGGCACCGCCTGGCCGACCCCGGTCACCCACGACCAGCGCGAGCGTTCCGTGCCCGGCGCCCCGCTCGGGTACACGGCGGCCGTGGAGCTCTCCTCCGACCGGCTGGTCCGGGGCAAGCAGAAGGCGAAGAGCAGCCGTACGCCGTCCAGCGCGTCCCGCTTCAGACTGGGCGGCAAGAAGGAGGAGGCCGAGCGGCAGCGCAAGCTCGACCTGATCCGTACGCCCGTGCTGTCCTGCTACCGGATCGCGGTCATCAGCCTCAAGGGCGGCGTCGGCAAGACCACGACGACCACCGCACTCGGCTCGACCCTGGCCACCGAGCGGCAGGACAAGATCCTGGCCATCGACGCCAACCCGGACGCGGGCACGCTCGGCCGCCGGGTGCGCCGGGAGACCGGGGCCACCATCCGTGACCTGGTCCAGGCGATCCCGTACCTCAACTCGTACATGGACATCCGCCGCTTCACCTCGCAGGCGCCCTCCGGTCTGGAGATCATCGCCAACGACGTGGACCCGGCGGTCTCCACGGCGTTCAACGACGAGGACTACCGGCGCGCGATCGATGTGCTGGGCAAGCAGTACCCGATCATCCTCACCGACTCGGGCACCGGTCTGCTCTACAGCGCGATGCGCGGAGTGCTGGACCTCGCCGACCAGCTCATCATCATCTCGACACCGTCGGTCGACGGTGCGTCAAGTGCGTCCACCACACTGGACTGGCTGTCGGCGCACGGGTACGCGGAGCTCGTGCAGCGCTCCATCACCGTCATCTCGGGTGTCCGTGAAACCGGCAAGATGATCAAGGTCGATGACATCGTGCAGCACTTCGAGATGCGCTGCCGCGGCGTGGTCGTCGTACCGTTCGACGAGCATCTGGCGGCCGGTGCGGAGGTCGATCTCGACATGATGCGCCCCAAGACCCGCGAGGCGTACTTCAACCTCTCCGCGATGGTCGCCGAGGACTTCGCGCGCGCCCAGCAGCAGCAGGGGCTGTGGACATCGGACGGCTCCAGCCCGCCCCCGCAGTACGCCCCGCCGATGCCCGGCCAGCAGGGTTACGCCCCGCAGCAGCAGCAACAGCCGTACTCGCAGCAGCCGTATCCGCTGCCGCAACAGCCGCCGCACGGCGGGCAGCAGCCCCCGCAGCCGTACCCCCCGCAGCCCGGCCCCGGAGTGCAACAGAACGGCTGGCAGCAGTCGTTGCCCTCCCAGGCCCAGTCCGCGGCGAGCCCGGCCGGACCGCCGCCGCCTCACCAGCAGCAGCACGGTCAGCCGGGCCGGCCCGGTCAACCCGGTCAGCCGATCCCGCCCGAACTGCAGGGTCCCGTACCGCCCGCCGCTTGGCAGCAGCAGCCGCCGCCAGCGCCTCAACAGTAAGGCGACAGAGGTCTAAACCAATGAGGGCCCGCACCGTCTCCACGGTGCGGGCCCTCATCGCATTCCCGCAGACCACACGCCGTTTCAATGACCGTTGACGCGGCTCGACCACCGCTGATAAACCTTCGCTTCACCAGCTGGCGAACCACAGATCAACCCGCCTTCTCCGTGCGAGTCATGACGCGAGGTCCCTGACCATGGTCGAAAGAGTTCCACCACTGTCTGCTCAGCCACGCTCACGTCTGCGTGTGCTTCTGGCCTCCGGTGCCGCCGCTCTGGCACTGGCCGCCGGTTCCATCGTCCCGGGTGTACCCCTCGGTGCCGCGCCACAGCAGGCGCAGGCGGCCGACAGCGGCAAGTCGACGCTGACCGTCGCCGTCGCACAGAGCGTCGACTCGCTGAGCCCGTTCCTCGCTCAGCGGCTGATGAGCACGAGCATCAGCCGGCTCATGTACGACTTCCTGACGAACTACGACACCAAGGACAACCACGCGATCCCCGGCCTCGCCACCAAGTGGGAGCCGTCGGCGGACAAGCTGACCTGGACGTACACCATCCGGTCCGACTCCAAGTGGTCGGACGGGCAGCAGGCCACCGCCGAGGACGCGGCGTGGACGTTCAACAAGATGATGACCGACGAGGGCGCCGCGCAGGCCAACGGCAGCTTCGTCGCGAACTTCAAGAAGGTGACGGCGCCCAGCCCGACGCAGCTGGTCATCCAGCTCAAGGAGCCGCAGGCCACCATGGCCGCGCTCGACGTGCCGATAGTGCCGAAGCACGTCTGGGAGAAGGTCGGTGACTTCTCCAAGTTCAACAACGACACGAAGTTCCCGATCGTCGGCAACGGGCCGTTCATCCTGACCGACTACAAGGTCGACCAGTACGTGAAGCTCAAGGCCAACAAGAACTTCTGGCGCGGAACGCCGAAGTTCGACGAGCTGGTCTTCAAGACGTACAAGGACCAGGACGCCGCGGTCGCCGCACTGCGCAAGGGCGAGGTCTCCTTCGTCGCCGGCTCCCCCGCCCTGACACCCGCTCAGGCCGCGTCCCTCAAGGGCGAGAAGAACGTCAAGGTCAACGAGGGCCCGGGCCGCCGATTCTTCGCACTGGCCACCAACCCGGGCGCGCAGACCAAGGACGGCAAGAAGTTCGGCAACGGCAACAAGGCCCTTCTCGACCAGAAGGTGCGCCAGGCCCTCTTCCTGTCCATCGACCGCAAGACCGTCATCGACAAGGTCTTCCAGGGCCACGCCGTCGAGGGCCAGGGCTACATCCCGCCGCGCTTCTCGGCGTACCACTGGCAGCCGTCCGCCGACCAGAGCCTCGCCTACGATCCGGCCAAGGCGGCCAAGCTCCTCGACGAGGCGGGCTACAAGCTCAAGGGCGACCAGCGCGTCGGTAAGGACGGCAAGCCGCTCGACCTGCGCATCCTGTGCCACGCCACGGACCCGAACGACAAGGCGATCGGCAAGTACCTCAAGGAGTGGTGGGGCAAGCTCGGCATCGGCCTCAAGGTCGACTGCCTCGACGACGTCTCGGTGCCCTGGTACGCCGGTGAGTACGACCTCGCCTTCGACGGCTGGTCCGTCAACCCGGACCCGGACTTCGTCCTCGGCATCCACACCTGCGACGCGCTGCCCGCCAAGGCCAAGGAGAGCGCCGCCACCGACAACTTCATCTGCGACAAGACGTACGACGACCTCTACAAGAAGCAGCTCGCCGAGTACGACCCGGCCAAGCGCGCGGACATCGTCAACCAGATGCAGTCGTGGCTGTACGACTCCGGGTACATGAGTGTCATCGCGTACCCGAACGCGGTCGAGGCCTACCGCACCGACCAGATCAAGTCGATCACGACGATGCCCCAGGCGGCAGGCAACATCTACGGCCAGGACGGGTACTGGAGCTGGTGGTCGGCCGTTCCGGCAGGCAGCAGCAGTTCGGACAGCTCCGGCGGTGGCTCCGACTCCACCGGTGTCGTCATCGGCATCGTCGTCGTCGCGCTCGTCGTCATCGGCGGCGGGATCTTCCTCGGCGCCCGTCGGCGAAACACGGTGGACGACCGTGAATAAGTTCGTATCCCCGGGTCCCTGCGGAAACAGCCGCCTTCGCGAAGCGGCGCCGTACACTCGAACCCTGCCCACGGGCAGCGGTCAGGGCTTGGCCGTCATGAGGTTCCATGGAACCGAGTGAGGAGCCGCCCCGCTTGCGGGGAGGAGGAGTCACGACAGCTGAAAGCACTCAGTCGCTCGTCCGGGGTGCGGGAACACGTTCAGGCACCGACGGTCCGGCTCAGGCCGGGCCGTCGGCCGCCCGCGGCCCACGGGCGCGTAACACCAAGGCCTACCTCCAGTACGTGGCGGCCAAGATCGCGGGAGCGGCCGTCTCCCTGTTCGCGGTCCTGGTCACCAGCTTCTTCCTCTTCCGGCTCATTCCCAGCGACCCGGTGAAGCAGATGACGGGCGGCCGCCCCGTCTCTGCCGAACAACTCCAGTCGCTCCGGCATCAGTTCGGCCTCGATCAGCCGATGTGGCGGCAGTTCACCACATACGTCGGCGACGCCCTCACAGGCGACTTCGGCACCTCGTTCCAGTTCCACGCGCCCGTCATCGACAAGATCACCGAGGCGCTTCCGGCGACCCTGCTGCTCACCGGCACGTCGTACGTCCTCTACACCGCGCTCGGCATCTGGCTCGGCACCCGAACCGCCTGGCGCAACGGCTCCATGAGTGACCGCTTCAACACCGCGTTCGCGCTCACGCTCTACTCGGTGCCGTCGTTCTGGCTGGGCCTGCTCCTGATCATCGTCTTCTCGGTGGGCATCGGACCGATCCCCGGAATGTTCCCGACGGGCGGAATGGAAACGGGCGGCGAGAGCGGACTCGCGTACATCCTCGACGTAGCGCACCACCTGGTCCTCCCGGTCATCACACTGGTCGCGGTCGGGTACGCGCAGACGCTCCTGGTGATGCGCTCCTCGCTGCTGGACGAGATGGGCAGCGACTATCTGACGACGGCCCGCGCGAAGGGGCTGCGGGACGACGTCGTGCGCCGCAAGCACGCCGTGCCGAACGCGATGCTGCCGACCTTCACGCTGATGTTCGTGAACCTCGGGCATGTGGTCGCCGGACAGATCCTGGTCGAGACGGTGTTCTCCTGGCCGGGCCTCGGCGGCCTCTTCTACCAGGCACTCAGCGTGCCCGATCTCCCGCTCGTGCAGGGGCTGTTCTTCATCTTCGCCACCGCGGTGATCCTGGCGAACACCCTTGCCGATGTGCTCTATCCGTTGCTCGATCCCCGGGTGGGCCGATGAGAGGCGAATCCATGCCCACGCCCACAAAGGCGGAGGCCGCGCAGAATCCGCGCGCCCTGGCCCGCGCGCGCAAGCGCCGGTCCATCGCCCGTTTCTGGCGGGAGTACCGCAGTCACAGGAGCGGACTGTGGGGTCTGGGCGCGCTCGCCCTGATCGCGCTGGTCGCCCTGTTCGCGCCGCAGCTCGTCGGCGCCGACTCGCAGAGCGTCACCGGCGCCCCCGGTGGCGCGCTGGAGTCGCCGAGCGGTGAATTCCCCCTCGGCACCGACCAGTTCGGCCGCAGCGTGCTGGCCCTGCTGGTGTGGGGCACCCGTGTCTCGTTGACGGTCGGCCTGCTCGCGGCGTTCCTGTGCGTCGCCATCGGTACGGTCGTCGGCATCGTCGCGGGGCACTTCCACGGCTGGTACTCGACGGTCCTGATGCGGATCACCGACTGGTTCCTGGTGATGCCGACCCTGGTCCTCGCGATCGCGCTCGCCACCGTGATGGACCGCTCGATGTGGACGGTCATCATCGCGATCGGCGTCACGACCTGGCCGACCACGGCCCGGCTGGTCCGTGCCCAGACCCTTGCCGTGGAGTCCCGCCCGTACATCGAGCGCGCCCGCGCCCTGGGCGGCGGCCACGGGCACATCATGGTCCGGCACGTCCTGCCGAACGTGATGCCGCTGGTGCTCGCGCAGACCACGCTGGTGATCTCCAGCGCCATCCTCACCGAGGCCACCCTGGCCTTCCTCGGCCTCAGCGACCCGACCACCACCTCCTGGGGCGGCATGCTCCAGGACGCCCGCGAGGCGGGCGCGGTGAGCGCGGGCGACTGGTGGTACCTGGCACCGCCCGGCATCGCCATCGCCGTGGTGGCCCTGGCGTTCACGCTGTGCGGCCGCGCCATCGAGTCCGTCCTCAATCCCAAGCTGGGGGTGGCCCGTTGAGTACGACGAGCATCCGCAAGACACCGCTCCTCGACGTACGGGACCTCACGGTGACGTACGCCGGCGGGGCGCAGGCCGTCCGCGGCGTGAACCTCACCGTCGACGCCGGACAGAAGCTCGGCATCGCCGGCGAGTCCGGCTGCGGGAAGTCAACACTGGCGCTCGCGCTGCTGCGGCTGCTGCCCGCCGGCACGAAGGTCTCCGGCGAGATCCTGCTGAACGGCGAGGACGTCCTCGCCATGAAGTGGGGACAGGTCAGGGCGGTGCGCTGGGCGGGGGCATCGATCGTCTTCCAGGGCGCGATGCACTCCCTCAACGCGGTGCACCGCATCGGGGAGCAGATCGTCGAGCCGATCCTGCTGCACAAGAAGGCGACGCAGGCCGGGGCGGCGAAGAAGGCCGGCGAACTCCTGGAACAGGTGGGGCTGCCGGCCGCCCGCGCGGACGCCTATCCGCACGAGCTCTCCGGCGGGCAGCGGCAGCGCGTGATGATCGCGATGGCACTCGCCTGCGATCCGGGCCTGATCATCGCGGACGAGCCGACCACAGCTCTCGATGTGATGATCCAGGCCCAGATCCTGCGGCTGATCGAGCAGTTGGTGTCCGAGCAGGACCTCGGCCTGATCATGATCAGCCATGACCTGGCGGTGCTCTCGGACACCTGCGACCGGCTCGCGGTGATGTACGCGGGCCGGGTCGTGGAGGAGGGCCCGGCGTCCGAGGTATACGAGAACGCGCACCATCCGTACGGCAAGGCCCTGTCCGGCGCCTTTCCGCGCATCGGCGACCCGGCCTCCCGGTTCGCGCCCCGCGGGCTGCCCGGCGATCCGCCGGACCCGTCGGCGCTGCCCGGCGGCTGCACCTTCCACCCGCGCTGCACGGTGGCCCTGGACTCCTGCACGACGCAGGACCAGGAGCTGCGGGACGCGGGGCCGAAGCGGCGGGCCGCCTGTGTGCTGGTGGAGCCGGGGGCCGCCGCGGCCTTGGCCCTGCCGGGTGCCGAGGAAGCAAGGAGCACATCATGAGCACCACCACTCCCCTGCTCAGTGCCCAGGGGCTGAACGTCACCTTCCCCGGCCGGCGCGGGGCCGCCCCGGCGCGTGCCGTGGACGGCGTCGACCTGGACATCCGGCCCGGCGAGATCGTTGCCCTGGTCGGCGAGTCGGGCTGCGGCAAGACCACGCTGGCGCGTTCGCTGCTGGGCCTGGTCCCGCCGACGTCCGGGCAGGTCACCTTCGGCGGGCAGCCGCTCGACTATGCGAGCCGGGCGCTGAAGGCGTACCGCAAGCGGGTCCAGCTGGTGCTCCAGGACCCCAGCGGCTCGCTCAACCCGAGGCACACGGTGTACGACGCCGTCGCCGAGGGCCTGCGGATCCACGGGTACGCGGGGGACGAGCGGGCGGCGGTGGCCGAGGCGC
Source organism: Streptomyces sp. NPDC002785 (assembly GCF_040295565.1). NCBI lineage: Bacteria > Bacillati > Actinomycetota > Actinomycetes > Kitasatosporales > Streptomycetaceae > Streptomyces > Streptomyces sp. NPDC002785. The sequence continues at coordinate 21,263 of NZ_JBEOVN010000047.1, forward strand.
TGTCGCGGGCGGGGCTGCGGCCTCCCGAGCGGTTCTTCCTGCGCTATCCGCACGAGCTGTCGGGCGGTCAGCGCCAGCGGGTCGTGATCGCGGGCGCACTCGTGCTGGAGCCGGAGCTCATCGTGGCCGACGAGCCGGTGGCCTCGCTGGACGCTTCGGTACGCGGCGAGATCCTGGCCCTGCTGCTGCGGCTGCGGAACGAACTGGGCCTGTCCGCACTGGTGGTCACGCACGACCTCGGCCTGGCGTGGAACATCGCCGACCGGGTCGCGGTGATGTACCTCGGGCGGATCGTGGAAACCGGCGACGTGGAACAGATCCTGACGGCTCCGCAACACCCGTACACCCAGGCGCTGCTGTCGGTGCTGCCGGAGGCCGAGACCGATCCGGTGATTCTGACCGGTGAGCCGCCGGACCCGTCCAGGGTGCCGTCCGGGTGCCGGTTCCACGCCCGCTGCCAGGTGCTGGCCTCGGGCGAGGCCGAGCGGGCGGGTGTCGCGGACGCGTGCCGTACGAAGGATTTGCCGGTGCTTGCGGGCGGCGGCCGGACACAGGTGGCGTGCCACTGGGCGGGCGCGGCTGCGAAGACGCGGGCGTAGCGGGGTGACTGGGGCCTGTCCGGCGGATCACCCTCGGACGGGCCTCGGCTCGTCCGGCGGACGCCGGCGGGCCTCCGTGCTGTCCTGGCTCGGCTGGTGCGGCGAGCGCGGCTACGACGGCCCGAAGGTGCCGATATGGGCGAAGCGGCTCACCCCGCCGGACTCCGAGACCCCGGCCCGCTCGAAGATGGCGATCGACCGGCTCATCGCACGCCGCGACGTCCACCTGAGGGAGAAGACCCTGTGGCGGATGCTCTACGAGACGTGCGCGCGGGCGGAGGAGATCCTCGGCGTCAACATCGAGGAGCTGGACCGGGCCGGCCGCCGGGCCCCGGTGAAGGCCAAGGGCGCCCGGCCGCGCACCCGCCGCCGCGGCGCGGTGCGCGAGGACTTCGTGCTGGAGCCCGTGTACTGGGACGCCGGGACCGCCCGGCTGCTGCCCCGCCTGCTCAAGGGCCGTACGCGCGGGCCGGTGTTCACCACCCACCGCAAGCCCGGCCCCGGCAAGGTCGTCAGCGCCCGCGACGTGTGCGCGGACACCGGCCTGGCCCGGCTGTCGTACGGGCAGGCCCGCATGCTGCTGGACGAACACACCGCCCTCGGAGGCGAGAGCGGCACGGGCTGGGACCTGCACGAGTGGCGGCATTCCGGGCTCACCCACCTAGGCGAGGGCGGGGCGAGCCTGCTGATGCTGATGGCGAAGTCCCGGCACAAGAAGCCGGAGAACGTCCGCAAGTACTTCCATCCCTCGGCGGAAGCGATCGCCGAGGTCACCAGCCTGCTCGCGCCCGGCGACAGCAGGCGGTGACTCCGACACGGGTCACCGGCAGGCTCGTGGGCAAGCACCCCTCGGTCGCCTCCCTGTACCGGGCGCTGGCCGAAGCCGAGGAGACCGCGGCGATTCCCCGGCCGGCCGCCCCGGCCGCCGAGCCGCCCGGTCGGAGAAGATGGCGCGGTGAACACTGCGCTGGCGGAGTCCCTCTCCGCCGTTCTTCTCGTGGTCGTGCTGGCATGCGCGGTCATCCGCCCGTTCGGCTGGCCGGAGGCCGTCGTCGCCGTCCCGGCCGCCGGCCTCGTGATCGCTACCGGGGCGATCTCACTCGACCACGCCGCCGACGAGGCCGCCCGGCTTGGTCCGGTGATCGGGTTCCTGGCGGCCGTGCTGGTCCTGGCCCAGCTGTGCGACGACGAGGGCCTGTTCCACGCGTGCGGAGCGTGGATGGCCCGCACCGCGGCGGGACGGCCGCGCCGCCTGCTGGTGCAGGTGTTCGCCCTCGCCTCGGTGGTCACCGCGGTGCTCAGCCTGGACGCCACCATCGTGCTGCTGACTCCGGTGGTGTTCGCCACCGCCGCCCGGCTCGGGGCCCGGTCCCGGCCGCACGTGTACGCCTGCACCCACCTGTCGAACACCGCCTCGCTGCTGCTGCCGGTCTCCAACCTGACCAACCTGCTGGCGTTCACCGCGAGCGGGCTGAGCTTCACCCGCTTCGCCGCCCTGATGGTGCTGCCCTGGCTGGTGGCCATCGGAGTCGAGTACGTCGTCTTCCGACGGTTCTTCGCCACCGACCTGGACGCCGGCGCCTCCGCCCCGGCCACCGCCGAGCCGCGCGAGGTGCCGGTGTTCGCCCTGACCACCGTCGCGTGCACGCTGGCCGGGTTCGTCCTCACCTCCGCGCTCGGCATCAATCCCGCCTGGGCGGCGTTCGCGGGCGCCGCCGTCCTCGCCGTCCGCGCCCTGGCCCAGCGCCGCACCACGCCCACTGCCATCGTGCGCGCGAGTGCGGTGCCGTTCCTCGCCTTCGTCCTTGCCCTGGGCATCGTGGTCCGCGCCGTCGTCGACAACGGTCTCGACACGGCCCTGGGCCACCTGATCCCCGGCGGCACCGGCCTGCCCGCCCTGCTGGGCATCGCCGCGCTGGCCGCCGTCCTGGCTAATGTGATCAACAATCTGCCCGCGGTGCTGGTGCTGCTGCCGCTGACCGCCCCGTCCGGGCCCGGCGCCGTTCTCGCGGTACTGCTCGGGGTGAACATCGGGCCGAACCTCACCTACGCCGGTTCGCTGGCCACCCTGCTGTGGCGGCGCATCGTCCACGCCCACGACGCCGAGGTGGAGCTGAAAGAGTTCACCCGGCTCGGCCTGTATGCCGTACCGGCCAGCCTGTGCGCCGCGGTACTGGCACTGTGGGTCTCACTGACCGCGATCGGAGGAGGCTGACCGGATGGCTGTGGTGGTCTGGATCGTCGAGGGCACCTGGCCCGCCTGCGTGAACGCCGCCCGCACCCATGCCCCGGAGGGTGCGGACGTCGTCCTGCTCCATGTCACCCCGGCCGACGTCCCGGGCGCGGCACACGGCGCGTTCGCCGGGCTGCTCGGCCGCGGCCACCCCGAACGCGACCCCGGCACCCGCGTCGAACATCTGGCGGCCGCCTCCGCCGGCCAGCTCCTGACCGACGCCGCGCAATCCCTGGGCCGCGAGTGCACCCGGACCGAGCGCACCGGCCGCATCGAGCGGGAAGTCGTCGCCGCCGCCGAAGGCGCCGAGCTGCTGATCCTCGCCCGCGACGGCGACCGCACCCACCTCGGCCCCCGCAGCCTCGGCCCCGCCAGCCGCTTCATCGTCGACCACGCCCCCTGCCCCGTCCTGCTGGTCTGGCCCGAGACCGCACCCGGCATCGCCACCATCCCGACCCCGCCACCACACCCGCCGCACCACCGGTAGCGGACGTCGTCCGGATCCCGGCCGGAGAGACGACTCCCGGGATCCCCTCCAGGCCGCTGGCCAGTGCGGAGGCCCTGGTCAAGGTGGTGGCGACCACGACGACCGGGGCGAGCGCTCACTCGTCGTCGGAGGCGTCCTTGTCGCGCAGGGGACGCAAGCCCCCGGGCAGGTCGGGCAGCTGGAACGAGTACCGGCCGGGCATGTTGATGTGCTGCCGCACGAACGGTGAGAGGCGGGCCACGTCCTCGTCACGGACGTCGAACCCGTCCGCCCGCAGCAGGGTGACGGCCGCGTCCATGTACCTCGTGTTGAACAGCACGACGGCGTTGAGGACCAGGCCGAGGGCGCCGATCTGGTCCTCCATGCCGTCCTGGTAGCGCTGGTAGAGCTGCCCGGAACGGCCGTGGAAGATCTTCAGCGCCTTGAGGACCGGCAGGCCCTCCGGGGTGGCACCGAAGTCGACGACCTGGACGAGGAGGGCCAGGAACGGCCGTACGGTGGGGAACCGGGCGACCAGCATCGCCCGCCATGCCTCGTCCGCGTCCGAGTCGAGCGGCGGGGCCAGCTCGAACAGCGCGGCGATCGCCGCCCGCCAGCTCCTCCCGGGGCACCACCTGCTCGATCTCCGCCCACATCGCCTCCAGCGTCTCCACCTTCGGCGGAGCGATCTCCCCGGTACCGGTGTCGACCTGCTCGCTCGTGGTATCGAACACCACCCGGAACGCGGTCGCCAGCCGCATCCCGGCCCGCTCCACCCTCGGCAGCGTCTTCAGCTTCTGCTCGCCGTCTCCCGCTCCGCCCGCGCCAGCAGCTTCGTCGCGATCAGCACCTCCAGCAGATCGAGCGCGTCGTCGACCGCCCTGGTCGTCAGGTAGACCGCGGTTGCCAGCAGCGTCGCCAGACGCCGGGAGTCGCCGTGACGGCGCAGCAGCGACGCCTTGCCGTCCACCCCGTACCGCGACAGCTCCGCCAGCCGCCGCGGCGGTATCCCCGACACGTCTTAGTTATTGGCCCCTAAGACACTTCTTTCCAGGGTCACCGCAACTCCTCTGTTCGCGGAAGGATCCCCATGTCAGTCGTGGCCACCGGCCCCACCGTGAGCTCCATCTCGGCCAGGCTCGAACGCCTGCCGAGCTCCCGTTGGCACATCAAGGTCCGCACGCTCATCGGCACCGTCACGTTCTTCGAGGCGTTCGATCAGCTGCTGACCGCCTCCGCACTGCCCGTCCTGACCGAACAGTGGAAGCTGAGCACCGGTCAGGGCACGGTGATCGTCACCAGTGGTTCGGTCGGCATGCTGCTCGGTGCACTGGTCGCCGGCTGGCTCGGCGACCGCATCGGCCGGGTCCGAACGGTCGCGCTCGGCGTCGCCGTGACCGCACTGGCCAGCCTCGCCGTCGCCTTCTCCCCGGGCTTCGCCCTCTTCACCGCCTTCCGGTTCGTCCAGGGCCTCGGCATCGGCGGTGTGGTGCCCGTCGCCGCCACGTACATCAACGAAATCGCCCGGGCCGACCACCGCGGCCGGTTCGTAATGCTCTACGAGCTGATCTTCCCGGCCGGTCTCGCCTCGGCGACGCTCGTCGCCAGCTGGGTGGTGCCCAGCTTCGGCTGGCGGGTCACGTTCCTGATCGGCGCTCTGCCCGTGCTGTTGGTAGTCGTCCTGCGCCGCCAGGTCCCCGAGTCGCCCCGCCGGCTGCTTTCGCGCGGCCGGGTCGAGGAGGCCGAGGAGGTCATCGCCCGGATCGAGAAGGACGTGGCCGAGTCCATCGGCTCGCAGCTGCCGGAGCCCGGTCCCGCGACGCCCGTCGAGACCGCGCGCGGCGGGCTGCGCGATCTGTTCGCCGGCCGCTACCTGCGACGCACGCTGGTCGTCTCGGCGCTGTGGTTCGTCGCGTACTACGTCAACCACGGCATCGCGACCTGGCTGCCCTCGCTCTACACCAAGACGTTCGGCCTGGATCTGCGGACCGCCCTGAACTACTCGCTGCTGTCCAACTTGACCGGGCTGATCGGCTGTCTGCTGGTCGCCCTGGTCATCGACAAGGTGGGACGCCGGATCTCGCTCACCGTCGCGCTCGGCGGCGCGGCGGTCGCGCTGCTCTCGCTGGCCGTCCCAGGCGCCACCTCGGGCGGCCAGGTCGCGGTCTGGGCCTCGGTGGCGACGCTCTTCGTGTTCGCCACCAATGTCAGCCTCTACCTGTACACACCCGAGCTGTACCCCACCCGCAGCCGGGCGCGCGGGGCATCGTTCGGCGGGGTGTGGAACAGGCTCGGCGTCATCCTCGGGCCCATCGTGGTCGGCGCGATCATCGGCTCGGGCGGCAGCCTCGCGATGGTCTTCACCCAGCTGGGCTGCGTCGCGGTGGCCGGCGCCGTGGTCGCATGGTTCGCCGTGGAGACCAAGGGGCGCACGCTGGAGGAGCTGAACAGCTGATTCCGACACGACCGGGGCCAAGACCGTTCTCCACGGTCCCGGCCCCGGTCGTGTACGAGGAAAGATTCAGCCGCGCTCGTACGCGGAGATCAGCTCGCTGCACCGCTTCACATCGGCGGCCATCGCCACGAGCAGGTCGTCGATCGAGTCGAACTTCAGCATCCCGCGTACGTACGCGAGGAAGTCCACCGAGACGTGGAGCCCGTACAGGTCGAGGCCGACGCGGTCGATCGCGTACGCCTCCACCGTTCGCTCCGTGCCGTCGAACTGCGGGTTCGTGCCGACCGAGATCGCGGCGGGCATCGCCTCGCCGTTCACATCGAGCCAGCCCGCGTAGACGCCGTCGGCGGGGATCGCGGTGTGCGGCAGGGTCTCCACGTTGGCCGTGGGGAAGCCCATCTCACGGCCGCGCTGTGCGCCGCGGACCACGACGCCCTCGACCCGGTGCGGCCGGCCCAGGATCTCGGCGGCGCCCGCGACATCGCCCTCGGCGACCAGCCGCCGGGTGAGGGTGGAGGAGAACGGCTCGCCTCCGCCCGCCTCGCCGCTCACATACAGGTCGATGACCTCGACGCCGTAGTCGTACGTCTCGCCGAACTCGGTGAGCAGCTGCACATTCCCGGCCGCCTTGTGACCGAAGCGGAAATTGGGGCCCTCGATGACCAGCTGCGCGTGCAGTTTGTCGACGAGCACCTTCACGATGAAGTCGGCCGGCGCCAGCTTCGAGAACTCGGTGGTGAACGGCAGGATCAGCACCGCGTCCACCCCCAGCTCCGCCATCAGCTCGGCGCGCCGGTGGTGCGGGGCGAGCAGCGGCGGGTGGCTGCCGGGCCGTACGACCTCGCTGGGATGCGGATCGAAGGTCACCACGACCGACGGCACACCCAGCTCGCGTGCCCGCTCCACGGCCCGGCCGATGATCAGCTGGTGTCCGCGGTGCACCCCGTCGTAGGAGCCGATGGTGACGACGCTGCGTCCCCAGTCCTGGGGGATGTCCTCCAAGCCACGCCAGCGCTGCACTGTGACCGCTCCTCGCCCGAACCTGTGTACGTGAGATTGCCTATTACGCAGGTCTAAGACTGCCATGCTCACGCCCCGCGGCCTGCATCGGCATCGTCATCGGGCTTCCCAGCGCCTCCACCGTCCGCCGCGCACTCGGGCCGACGAGCGCCGCCCACTCCTGCGGGGCGTCGGCCAGCCACCCGGTGACCAGGGCGGCGAATCCGGGCACGTCACGAGCGAGTTCGACCAGCCGGCGGTCGAAGCGGACCGCACCCTCGGGGGTACGGACCAGCAGCATCCCGGTGCGGTGGACCAGGGCGCGGGTGCGGGCCGGTGCGCGCCCCGCGGAGCCGGTGGCGGCAGCCCGCAGCAGGGTGTCGAGCACGGCCGGGTCGCGGTGGGCGTCCTGCTCGAATTCCAGCAGGACCTCCAGCAGCTCGCCCCTCAGCTGCCCGGAGGCGGGACTGCCGGGCGCGGCGAGCACCCCGGCGAGCGCGCCGCGCACCGGCGGCGGCACGGGACGGTCCCGCAGCAGTCCTGTCACCAGGGGCAGCAACAGCGCGCGGGCGGCCGGACCGTGCTCCAGCCTCCGGTCGATGTACGAGGCGGCGTGCACGGCATCGTCGGGGTGGCTGTCGATGTACGCCCGCACGAGCCCGGCGGCGTGCAGGGCCAGCGCGGGGGCGTCGATCCCGGCGAGCGAGCACAGCACCTCCCCCGCCCCCTCGTCGGACCGGGTGAGCCGCTCCCGGAATGCGGTGAGCACCTGCTCCGGATGGGAGGGCAGCGCGACGGCCAACGCGTCCGCGGCCGGCTGCGGCTCGCCCGCGACGAAGGCCCGCAGAGCCTGTGGGAGGTAGCGCTCCCTGGTCTGCGGATCCTGTACGAGGAGGGTGAGCGCGGCCCCGTGCAGGGAGGAATCGGCCGGGCGGGCCAGCAGGGCCAGGGCGGCCCCGCGCAGCAGCTCGCGGTCGGAGTCGAGGGTGACGTGCGCCGCGGTGACCAGTGCGTACGAGGCGGCGGCGGTCCGGCGGGCGCGCCGGTCCTCGTCACGGGCCCAGCGGTCGACGGCCCGGCAGAGCGCGGAGGGCTCGTCCTCGGCCAGAGCGGCGAGCAGCTCCTCGGCCCGGGGGTGGGCGGTCGAGACGAGCGCGTCGGTCAGATCATCGACGGCCAGGTCCCGACGGGCGTAGAGCAGCGCCTGAGCGGCGGCGGCCACGGTCGGGCGGACCGCTGCGCCCTCATCGGCAGGGAGAGGGCGATCGTCGGTGAACCAGCCGCATAGCAGCGGCTGCACGGTCCGGGGCTGCGCGACGAGCCGCCGCGCGACGGCATCCAGAAATCGCTCGCCGCTGTCGCCATCGGGGTACGGCTCGCAGGTGCGGTCGCCGTCGCCACGGGGGTCGGACCGGCGCGGGCTGTCGGCGGGGACGAGACGCCGGAACAGATCGATCCGGTCCGCCTCGGGCAGTCTCAACCGCCGCCAGAACCATGGCCCGAACTCGGCGTACGCCCCCGGGCTCCCCGGCCCACCCGTGGCCGCACGCCGCACGACACGGCCGGCGAGCAGCCTCAGCACCCCGAGATGGGGCCGGGCATCGGGCACCCGGAGCAGAGTCTCCGAGAGCAGGTGCGCCGCCCACCAGCGGGCGTCACAGGCGGTCTCGGCACGCACCCCCGGCTCCGGTCCCGGCTCCGGTTCCGGTTCCGGTTCCGGTTCCGGCGACATCCGGTCCAGAGCCTCGATCAGATCGGCCAGCCGGTGTGCCAGTGCGGCAGGGCCCTGGCGGCGGCCCAGGAGCAGCAGGGCCTGGATCACCGGGCCGATCCGATGGCGCGGTACGGGCAGGGTGCGCGGCCCCGTCGTCGCCCCGGCCTCCATCGCCACTTCGGGCACGGGCGCCCGGCTGCGCCCGGTACGCGGCCTCCTCGGCTGCGGAACGCGGGGCTCCGACGCCACGGCCCCCTCTCCCGGCCCCTCCTGCGCATGCCACCGGTGAACCAGCGCGTGCAGCGCCGCGTCCAGGTCCAGGTGGGCGCCCTGCACCCAGTCCCCCAGCTCCTCGTGCGCAAAGCGGTAGCCCGCGCCCGCCGGGACGAACAGTCCCTCGCTGAGGACCGCCGACGCCCAGCCCGTGCGCCAGGGGAACACCTCCTCGAACACCGCCCGTTCCAGCTCCCCCTGTCCGGGCCCCAGACAGCGCCGCGCCGCTTCGTGGACCTGCCCCGCCACCTGCGCGGCCAGTCGGCGGACCGCGGTGCCACCGGGCGCCGGGCCCGATACGGCCGCGATGCGGAACGCGATGCGCAGGCACATCAGGTCCAGGTGGGCGCCGAAGACGTCCTCCGCGTCCGGCTGCCCGGCGAGGTCCCCGGGCAGGGCCTCGCGCACCTCCGCGAGAAGGCGCAGGGTGAGCGGGTGCCGGTCGTGGCCGGGGGCGAGCGCATCGGGCGGGATGGCGTACCGCTCCCTGGCCTGTTCGGCCTGGCTCGCGGTGAGGTCGCCGAGGCGGACCGCGGACGGCAGCCGCCTCGCAGGCCTGGCGGGGCTGTGCAGGGCACCGGGTGGGCAGAGCGCGCCGGCCGTCTCCCAGTGCTCGGGCGTGCAGGCGACCACGAGCCGCGCCCCGCTCCCCCGCAGCCAGTCGACGGTACCCGCGATCCACCGGGCCAGCCCGTGTGCCAGTACGGGAGGCATCTCCTCCGGTCCGTCCAGCAGGACGAGCAGTGGGCTCCCGGACTCTTCGGCCAGCCCTGCCACCCGCTCGGGGGTGGCACTCGCCATGTCGCCCCTCGCACCGGCGGCGGTGACGATCCGCCCGGCCCGCCGGAGCGTACGGGCGATCGCGTCGGCGACCGAGGCGTCGTCGGCCAGCAGATCGGCGCCGCGCAGCCAGAGGGTGGGTGCGGGTACTGAGCCGCGGGCCCTGCGGGCGGCGAGTGCGGCCAGTTCGGTGGTACGGCCGGTGCCCGGCGCTCCGACGAGACCGAGGACCACGGCGGGGCCGTGCGGCGCGGACGAGGGGTGGCCGGGGGCCGAGAAGGTGGTGAACTCCGCGATGACGTCCGGGCGTTCAACCGGATCGGGACAGCCGGCCTGCTCGCCCGCCGAGCCGAGCGATGTCGCGGTGAGGTGCAGGGCGCCCGCGAGATTCAGGTCGTGTCCGTATCCGGGAACGCTCGTCGCGTTGCGCCGCAGCAGCTCGTCCAGCGGACCGCCGGTGCCCGCGCCCCTGAGCGGCACCGCGAACCCTGCGGCGGGATGCCCGGCGCGCAGCGCGGTGCCCAGCACGGCGATGACCGCGCCGCTCTCCGGATCGAGGACCGGACCGCCCACGGCCGCACCGCCGAGCCGCAGCGCGTCTCTGCCGTCCGTACCGAGCGCCAGCTCCAGTGCTGCGCCGATCCGATGGGAGCGGCCGTTCGCGGTGTACGTCACCGGGGCCGCGCCGAGCACCCGCGCCTCGCGCCAGCCGTGGGCGGCGATCGTCACATACGTACCGGCGTTGATCCGGTCCCGTAAGACGATCGGCGTCGGCTCCACGCCGAGCGTGGAGAGCCCTCCGGTGCGCAGCAGAGCGAGGTCCAGTTCGGGCAGCGCGGTGACATCGGCGGCCTCGACGGGGTGGCTGCGACCGTCCGTTCCGTGCAGGACAAGCCGGATCGGACCGTCGACCGCTTCGTGGCTGGTAACCACCGTGCCCCGGTCGTCGGCGACGAATCCGGTCCCCCGCGGTCGGCCGTCCGGATCGCAGATACGTACCAGCGCTGCCCGGTCCCCGCTTCCCATGGTCCGACGTTAGGCCGACGGTGATCGGCGCGAACACCACTCGGAGTAAAAGCGCCCCCGAATGCACCCCTGATTCACTCCGAGCGCCTGCCCGTTGGGGTGAATTCATGGTGTCCAGTGGACAGAAACCCTTGGGGGGATCGTGGAGCGGGCAGAGGGGGCCCGCCCGCTCCACGATGACCAACAGCATCCGCTCCACGACGGGGCCTCAGGCCCCGGGTCGCCGGTCAGGCAAAGACAGCGAGGCTCTTGGCCTTGCCCTTCTGCTCCTCGACGAGGACCAGGAACCGCCCGTCAGGCCCGAAGACCCCGACCGGTCCCGGCGGGAAGGCCGGCATGTCCAGCCGTACCCCGTTCAGCAGCAGCTTGGCGCGCTTCTCGTCCACGTCCCAGCGGGGGAACGCCGAGGCGGCGGCCTCGGCCACCGGCATCACGGTCAGCTCCTGCTGGTGCTGGTCGAGCGTCCGCGCCATGTCGAGGCCGTACGGCCCGACCCGGGTGCGCCGCAGCGCGGTCAGATGACCGCCGACGCCGAGCCCGGCGCCGAGGTCGCGGGCGATCGCGCGGATGTACGTCCCCGACGAGCAGACGACGGAGACGACCAGGTCGACGACCGGCGTCCCGTCCTCGGCGACCGCCTCGCGGACGTCGTAGACGTTGAAGGACGAAATCGTCACCGGCCGGGCCGGGATCTCGAACTCCTCGCCGCCGCGCACCCGTGCGTAGGACCGCTTGCCGTCGATCTTGATGGCGCTGACCTTGGACGGCACCTGCATGATCGGTCCGGTCAGGGCCGCGACCCCGGCATCGATGCCCTCACGGGTCACACAGGACGCATCGGTGGACGAGGTGATCTCGCCCTCCGCGTCGTCCGTGATGGTGTTCTGGCCGAGCCGGATCGTGCCGAGGTACTCCTTCTCGGTCAGTGCGAGATGGCCCAGCAGCTTGGTGGCCTTCTCCACACCGAGCACGAGAACGCCCGTCGCCATCGGATCCAGCGTGCCGGCATGGCCGACGCGGCGGGTCCGGGCGATGCCGCGCATCTTGGCGACGACGTCGTGCGAAGTGAAGCCGGACGGCTTGTCGACAATGACAAGGCCGTCCTCCCGTCGCCCGCCGCCACCCTTGCCCGAGGTCGCTGCGCTCCCGCTCCCTTGATCGGGCGTCTTGTTCTGCGATGTCATTCGGAGGCTTCGCCCTCGTCCTCCGCCTTGCGGTACGGGTCGGCGCCGCCGGCGTACGTGGCGCCCGAGGACGCCTCGCGCACCCGTGCGTCCGAGGCCCGTGCCCGGTCGAGGAGGTCCTCGATCGCCTTGGCGTTCTCCGGAAGGGCGTCGGCCACGAAGGCCAGCGTGGGGGTGAACTTCGTCCCCGCCGCCGCTCCGACCGCCGAACGCAGGATGCCCTTGGCGCTCTCCAGGCCGGCCGCCGCGCTCGCCCGCTCCTCGTCGTCGCCGTAGACCGTGTAGAAGACCGTGGCCTCCCGCAGGTCACCGGTGACCCGGGTGTCCGTGATGGTCACGTGCGTACCCAGACGCGGGTCCTTGATACCGCGCTGCAGTTTCTCGGCGACCACCTCCTGGATGAGGTCCGCCAGCTTCTTCGCCCGCGCGTTGTCGGCCACTGGTCCGTCTCCTTCTTTGCCTTGCTCAATCGTCTTCGTCGCTGTGCAGCCGCCGTCGTACGGACAACAGCTCCACCTCGGGCCGGCCGGCGATCAGCCGCTCGCACCGGTCGAGTACGTCTGTGAGGTGTCCGGTGTCCCCGGAGACCACGGCGAGGCCGATCTCGGCCCTGCGGTGGAGATCCTGACCGCCCACCTCCGCCACGCTCACCGCGTACTTGCGCTGGAGTTCGGCGACGATCGGACGGACGACGGAGCGTTTCTCCTTCAACGACCGTACGTCGCCGAGGAGCAGATCGAAGGACAGTGTCCCCACATACATGTATGTCCGGATGTCCCGCCGGTTCGGGGTCGCGCCCTGCGCTTTTGGCAGGGACACAAGAACCGTACACGGAACGGCCGGGGCCGATCGACGGAAATATGACCCGTCGACCGGCCCCGACTGTTGAGGTACGGGTCAGCCTCGCGGCTTCTCGCGCATCTCGTACGTCGCGATGACGTCGTCGATCTTGATGTCGTTGAAGTTTCCGAGGTTGATACCGCCCTCGAAGCCTTCGCGGATCTCGGTGACGTCGTCCTTGAAGCGGCGCAGACCGGAGATGTTGAGGTTCTCCGCGATGACCTTGCCATCGCGCAGCAGGCGCGCCTTGGTGTTGCGCTTGACCTCGCCGGACCGGACCAGCACACCGGCGATGTTGCCCAGCTTGGACGAGCGGAAGATCTCGCGGATCTCCGCCGTGCCGAGCTCGACCTCTTCGTACTCCGGCTTGAGCATGCCCTTGAGGGCCGCCTCGATCTCCTCGATGGCCTGGTAGATCACCGAGTAGTAGCGGACGTCGACACCCTCGCGCTCCGCCATCTGCTGGGCACGCCCGGCAGCGCGGACGTTGAAGCCGATGACGATGGCGTCGGAGCCGGTCGCCAGGTCGATGTCCGACTCGGTGACCGCACCCACACCGCGGTGCAGGACCCGGATGTCGACCTCGTCGCCGACGTCGAGCTGGAGCAGCGAGGACTCGAGAGCCTCCACCGAACCGGACGCGTCGCCCTTGATGATGAGGTTGAGCTCCTGGACCAGACCGGCCTTGAGCGCCTCGTCCAGGTTCTCCAGGGAGAACCGGACACCCTTGCGGGCGAAGTTGGCGTTGCGCTCACGGGCGGCACGCTTCTCGGCGATCTGACGGGCCGTACGGTCCTCGTCGACCACCAGGAAGTTGTCGCCGGCACCCGGGACGTTGGTGAGACCCAGCACGAGGACGGGGGTCGACGGACCCGCTTCCTCGACGTTGTTGCCGTTGTCGTCGAGCATCGCCCGGACACGGCCGTACGCGTCGCCGACGACCATCGTGTCGCCGATGCGCAGCGTGCCGCGCTGGACCAGGACCGTCGAGACGGCACCGCGGCCGCGGTCGAGGTGGGACTCGATCGCAATACCCTGCGCGTCCTGCTCCGGGTTGGCCCGCAGGTCGAGCGAGGCGTCGGCGGTGAGGACGACGGCCTCCAGAAGAGCCTCGATGTTGAGGCCCTGCTTGGCGGAGATGTCGACGAACATCGTGTCGCCGCCGTACTCCTCGGCCACCAGACCGAACTCGGTGAGCTGACCGCGCACCTTGGTCGGGTCCGCGCCCTCGACGTCGATCTTGTTGACCGCGACCACGATCGGCACGTCGGCCGCCTTGGCGTGGTTCAGCGCCTCGATCGTCTGGGGCATCACACCGTCGTTCGCCGCCACCACGAGGATCGCGATGTCGGTGGACTTCGCACCACGGGCACGCATGGCGGTGAACGCCTCGTGACCCGGGGTGTCGATGAAGGTGATACGGCGGTCCTCGCCGTTGACCTCGGAGGAGACCTGGTACGCACCGATGTGCTGCGTGATACCGCCGGCCTCGCCCGCAACGACGTTCGTCTTGCGGATCGCGTCCAGAAGACGGGTCTTACCGTGGTCGACGTGACCCATGACGGTCACGACCGGCGGACGGGAGACCAGAGCCTCTTCGCCGCCCTCGTCCTCGCCGAACTCGATGTCGAAGGACTCGAGCAGCTCGCGGTCCTCCTCCTCGGGGCTGACGATCTCGAGGACGAAGTTCATCTCGTCCGCGAGGAGCTTCAGCGTCTCGTCGGAGACGGACTGCGTGGCAGTGACCATCTCGCCGAGGTTCATCATGACGCCGACGAGCGACGCCGGGTTGGCGTTGATCTTCTCGGCGAAGTCGGTCAGCGAGGCACCGCGCGACAGGCGGACGGACTGTCCGTTGCCGCGAGGCAGCATGACGCCGCCCACCGACGGGGCCTGCATGGCCTCGTACTCCTGGCGCCTCTGCCGCTTCGACTTGCGACCACGACGCGCGGGACCGCCGGGGCGGCCGAACGCACCCTGTGTGCCACCACGGCCACCGGGGCCGCCGGGACGTCCACCGAAGCCGGGACGACCGCCGAAGCCGCCGCCACCGCCGGGACGACCCGCACCGCCACCGCCGCCGCCACCACCGGGACGACCGGCGAAACCGCCGCCACCGCCACCGGGACCGGCCGGACGGCCCGCGAAGCCACCGCCGGCGGGACGGCCTGCGCCGCCACCGCCGCCGGGACGACCGCCGCCACCGGGACCACGGCCACCGCCGGGGCCACCGCCGGGACGCGGGCCCGCAGCGGGACGCTGCGGCATCATGCCCGGGTTCGGACGGTTACCACCGGGGGCACCGCCCGGACGGGGAGCCTGCGGACGGGGCATGCCGCCCGGAGTGGGACGGGCACCGCCCTGGCCCTGCGGGCGCGGGGCGCCACCGGGGCCGCCCTGCGGACGCGGGGCGCCCGGACGGTCCTGACCGCCACCGGGACGCGGGGCGCCGCCGGGACGGGGCGCCTGCGGACGGGCCATGCCCGTCGAGCCGCCGGAGGTGAAGGGGTTGTTGCCCGGACGGGGACCCGCCGGACGTGCGCCGCCGGGACGCGGGGCGCCCTGGCCTGCGGGACGTGCGGGGCGGTCGCCGCCGCGCTCGCCACCACGGCCGCCGTCGCGCTGGCCACCGTCACGCTGACCGCCGGCCGGGGCCGGACGGGCAGGACGGGGCCCGGGGGTGGCACCCGCGGGACGCGGGGCCTGCTGCTGCGGGGCAGCCTGCTGGGCCGGAGCCGGAGCCGAGAACTCGGCAGCGGGGACCGGAGTCACCGGAGCGGGCTTGGGCGCGGGCTTCGGGCCCGGACGCGGGCCCGCAGACGGTGCGGAAGGCGCTGCGGGGGTGCTGCTCGCCGGGGCGGCGGCTGCTGCCGGCTTGGGAGCCGGGGCGCCGGGCTTCGGGGCAGCGGGACGTGCCGCAGCGGCCGGGGAGGGCGCTGCGGGCTTTGCGGGCGTCGCCTTGCGGGGCGCGCCAGGCTTTGCAGCGGACTTGCCGGCGTTGCCGCCGGGCCCCTGCAGTGCGTCGGTCAACTTGCGTACAACCGGCGCCTCGATCGTCGAGGACGCCGAACGGACGAATTCACCGAGTTCTTGGAGCTTGGCCATGACGACCTTGCTCTCGACGCCGAACTCCTTGGCGAGTTCGTATACCCGGACCTTAGCCACTTCGCTCCTTTTAGGTCCGGGTTACCGCCGGACCGTCGCTACTTCATGGGCGTACTCATCGCGTACTCATCGAGTGCTCATCGCAATCTCGACCTACTTCCAACTCGCGAGGTACCTGACCGCACGGGGACCCGTGCCGTTCACTTCTTACGGTGTCGCCCGCTCGACGAACCGCTGCACTGCGGCGGGGTCGAACGGCCCCTTGGCCTTGAAGGCCCGGGGGAATGCCCGGCGGCGAACCGCCAGGTCCAGACAGACAGGGACGGGGTGTACGTAGGCACCCCGGCCGGGCAGCGTACCGCGAGGATCAGGGACGCAGGCGTCCCCGTCCGCGACGATGCGCAGCAGCTCGCTCTTGGCCGCCCGCTCCCGGCATCCCACACAGGTTCGCTCAGGGCAAGCGCGGGCGTGCGTCCGGCCAGACACCTTTAAGTCTACCTCCCCGCACCGACCTCACCCCTTTGGGGCAAAAATCGAACGGACGTTGTCGTGTTCTCAGCGGCATGCCGCCCAGATATATTCCCTGCCGCTGTATTCCCTGCGGCCCACGCGACCCAGCCCCTGGCGCCCTTTCCGGGGCGGCGCCAGGGGTTCCGGCGCGGGCCGCAGCCCGGCGACCGCCGGGTTGGTCAGCTGCGCTCCGAACGCTCGCGGGCCCGCTCGGCCCGCTCCCGGTCGGCGACATCGCGCTCGGCATCGGTCTCGGTGTCCGGACGGATGTCGATGCGCCAGCCGGTCAGGCGGGCGGCGAGGCGGGCATTCTGCCCCTCCTTGCCGATCGCGAGCGACAGCTGGTAGTCCGGAACGGTGACCCGGGCGGACCGTGCGCCGAGGTCCACGACCTCGACCTGGCTCACCCGTGCGGGCGACAGGGCGTTGGCGACCATCTCGGCCGGATCGTCCGACCAGTCCACGATGTCGATCTTCTCGCCGTGCAGCTCGGCCATGACATTGCGGACCCGGCCGCCCATCGGGCCGATGCAGGCGCCCTTGGCGTTCAGCCCGGAGCGGGTTGAACGGACCGCGATCTTGGTGCGGTGACCGGCCTCGCGGGCGATCGCGCAGATCTCGACGGAGCCGTCCGCGATCTCCGGGACCTCCAGCGCGAAGAGCTTCTTCACCAGGCTGGGGTGGGTCCGCGACAGCGTCACGGACGGACCGCGTACGCCCTTGGCGACCCGTACGACATACGTACGCAGACGCAGGCCGTGGGTGTACTCCTCGCCCGGCACCTGCTCCTGCACCGGCAGGATCGCTTCCAGCTTGCCGATGTCGACCAGGACGTTCTTCGGGTCCTTGCCCTGCTGGACGACGCCGGTGACGACATCGCCCTCGTGGCCCGCGTACTCGCCGAAAGTCCTGTCGTCCTCGGCGTCGCGCAGCCTCTGCAGGATGACCTGCTTCGCGGTGGTCGCGGCGATCCGGCCGAAGCCGGACGGGGTGTCGTCGAACTCCTTGGCCTCCTGGCCCGGTTCGAGGTCGGCCGGGTCCTCCTTCGCCCACACCGTCACATGGCCGCGCTCGTCGAGCTTCACGCGCGCGCGTCGGTAGCTTCCGTCCGTACGGTGGTAGGCGATGAGGAGGGCCGACTCGATCGCCTCGACGAGCACGTCGAAGGGGATCTCCTTGTCCTGTGCCAAGCCCTTCAAGAGCTTCACATCGATGTCCACGGCTACGCCTCCTCTTCCTTCTTGTCCTTGCGGCTGAATTCGATCTCCACGCGCGCCTTGGCGATCTCGTCGAAGGCGACCCGGCGGGACGTGGGCTTGCGGCCCTTGACGCCCGGCACTTCGAGGTCGAGTCCTTCCTCGTCCACGGCGAGGATGCGAGCCACCAGCTCGCCGCCCTCGCGCAGGTGCAGCTTGGCCAGGCGGCCCGTGGCACGTACGTAGTGGCGGTGCTCCGTCAGCGGACGGTCGGCACCGGGGGAGCTGACTTCGAGGACGTACTCGCCCTCGCCCATCGCGTCGGTCTCGTCGAGCTTCTCGGAGATCGCGCGGCTCAGCTCGGCGCAGGTGTCCAGCTCCACGCCCTCTTCGGAGTCCACGACGATCCGCAGCACCCGGCGGCGGCCCGCCCGGGACACCTCGATCTCTTCGAGATCCAGCTGCTCGGCGCTGACGAGCGGTTCGAGCAGTCCGCGCAGCCTCTCGCTCTGGGTGGTGCTCATCCGGGTGACTCCTCGGCCGCGTGTGCTGTTGTGGGGATCTCGCGTGTCAGGTCAAAGGGTATCCGGTCCCGAGGGGTGTTGCCGTCCGCCTGCTCCGCTGCCGCGGGTACGCTCGCCTGCGGTGATCACTTCAGGACAGATCCAGTCAAGACAGGTCCAAACCCGAAGGAGAACAGGTGCGGCGCACGGGGACGACGCGCAGAGGTGCGTTCACCGCGACGGGGGTGATCGCTTTGGGGGCGGTGCTGGCCGGCTGCGGCGACGGGACCGGGCGCCGGGAGGACTCCGCACGGGCCGACGCGGCGAGTGCGGCCGAGCAGGCCTCGGCCGCACGGGCGGAGAAGACGCTCCGGGCGGATGCCGCGCGTACCAGCAGGGAACTGCTTGCCCGGTACGAACAGGTGGTCAGGGCCCATCCGGCGACGGCCGCCGGGCTCTCGCCGCTGCAGGACGCCGTACGGGCCCATGCCAAGGCGCTGGCGCCCGATGGCGGTAAGACGCTCGTGTTCTCGCGGACACGCGCGACCGACGCCGGGGCCGCCCTCAAGGAGCTGGCCGCGGCGGAGCGCCGCACCGCGGACACCCACACGACGACGCTGCTGAAGGCCCCGCCGGAGCTGGCCCGGCTGCTGGCATCGATCGCGGCAGCGAGCGCGGCCCATGCCTATCTGCTGACCGAACTGGCCAAGGAGACCTCGTCATGAGCGCCGGGACACAGAAGGCGGCTCAGGCGGCGCTGGCCGCCGAACACGCGGCGGTGTACGGGTACGGGGTGGTCGGCGGCCGGGTCGCCGACGGCCGCCGGGCCGAGGCCACCGCGGCGTACCACGCGCACCGGGCCCGGCGCGACGCACTGGTACGGACCGTGCGTGACCTGGGCGGTGAACCGGTGGCGGCTCAGGCCGCCTACGCTCTGCCGTTCGCGGTGCCGGACCCGGCTGCGGCAGTGCGGCTGGCCGCCCTGCTGGAGGACCGGGTCGCGGCCGTGTACTCCGATCTCGTACGGGCCGCCGGGGGTCCGCTCAGGCGGGAGGCCGCGGATGCGCTGCGGGAGGCCGCAGTGCGTGCGGTCCGCTGGCGGGGCAGCGGCGTACCCTTTCCCGGGCTCGCCGAGCGGACCGCCGACGGAACCGACGCGACGGCAGGGACGAATACCAAAGCCGGGTCCGACGCGATCCACGGGACCGATGTGACGAACGGGACCGGCGCGACGCACTGAAGAAGCTCTGAAAGGGAACAAAGCACGTATGGGTTTCGAACCGCCGCAGCGTCTGGTGCGAGCGCTCGGCGAGTCGTACGGGGATGCGGCCGCCGCCGACTGGCTCGCGCGGCTTCCCGCACTGACCGAGGAAGCGCTGTCCTCGACCGGGCAGGAGTTGACCGTGGAGCGGGTCGCCACCCCCGGGGGCCGCAGCAGTCTGGTCCTGTTGGTGACGTGCTCCGACGGCACCCCGGCCGCGCTGAAGATCGCTCCGTCCGGGGCCCTGCCCGAGCTGGAGCAAGCGGCGCTCGCTCACTGGAACGGCTGGGGCGCGGTGCGGCTCCTGGCCGACAGCCCCGGCGCACTGCTGCTCGAGCGGCTGCATCCCGAGGTGTCCCTGCGCTCACTGCCGGAGGCGAAGGCGCTGCTGGAGGCCGCGGGGACGGTGCGCCGGCTCTGGGTCGAGCCGCCGGCCGGCCATGGATTCGAGACGGTCGCCGAGCGGACCGGGCGCCGGGTGGAGCCGATGCGCGCCTGCGCCGCGGCCGACCCGAGCCTGGAGCCGCTGGTCTCCGCGGCGCTCGCGGCGCGCGAGGAGCTTGTCGCCCACTCGCCCGAACTCCTGCTGCTGCACGGCAACTTCCGCCAGAGCAAGGTGCTCGGCGGTGAGCGGGTGCCCTGGCTGACGGTCGGGCCCGAGCCGCTGGTCGGTGAGCGGGCCTACGACCTGGCGCGCCTGGTGCGCGACCGCGTCGAGGACCTGATCGCCTCCCCCGGCGGCCCGGTGACGGCCCGTCGGCGGATCAAGAAACTCGCCGATTCGCTGGACGTGGACCGGGAGCGACTGCACGGCTGGACGCTGTTCCGCGCGGTGGAGTCGGGAACCCGGGCACTGGCGGTCGGCCGTCGCCAGGAGGGCGAGCTGACGCTGGAGTTCGCGGGCTGGCTGTAAAGGTCCCGCAAAGCCGTAGGCCCCCGCCGGTGCGGGGG
>NZ_JBEOVN010000048.1:0-40877 GCF_040295565.1 Streptomyces sp. NPDC002785
TGTGCGCTCCCTCTGTGGGGGCCCCACCGCCCCCCCAATTGCCGTCCCCCCGGCACCACCCCCCCCCGCACAGGGGGCGCCCCCTGTGCCGGTCGGTCCAAGGCTTCGAGTGCGAGAGACGAGAGCCTCGGCAACGGCGAGAACCCCTTACCCGCCGCCCGGCTCGAAGCGATCGAGAAGGCCGTCGCGGTCTGCCGTCACCACGGCTGGACGTCCCGCTCGGTGAACGGCCACAAGGAGTGGCAGCCCGGCAAGATCGATCCCCACGGCTTCTCGATGGACTCCACGTGGGACCGGAACCACGACCGCCTGAAGCGACCCGTACCCGGCCCGGCCCGGCACGGCGCAGCACGGCGACAATTGCGGCATGCCCTCCGAAGCACTCGACCTCTCACGGCTGCAGCCGCGGCTTCCCTCACCCCTGCAACCAGCCGAGGACGAACGCTTCGCGCGCCACGGCGTACGGCTGCTGCTCAAGCGCGACGATCTGATCCACCCCGATCTGCCCGGCAACAAATGGCGCAAGCTCTCCCTCAACCTGCGGGCTGCCGCCGGGCGCACCGTGCTGACCTTCGGCGGCGCGTACTCCAACCATCTGCGGGCCACCGCCGCCGCCGGGCGGCTGTTCGGCTTCCCCACCATCGGGGTCGTACGCGGTGACGAACTGGCCGACCGTCCCCTCAACCCCTCGCTCGCCCGGTGCGCCGCCGACGGGATGACCCTGCATTTCGTGGACCGTGCGACGTACCGCGCGAAGGCCGATCCAGAGGTCCTGGCGGGGCTGCTGAGCGCCTTCGGGGAGTGCTGTGTCATCCCGGAGGGCGGTAGCAACGCCCTGGCCGCACAGGGCTGTACGGAGCTGGGGCGCGAGCTGCGCGGCAGGGTGGATGTGGTCGCGGTTGCCTGCGGCACCGGCGGCACCCTCGCCGGACTGGCCGCCGGCCTCGCCCCGGGGCAGCGCGCCCTCGGCATCCCGGTGCTGCGCGGCGGCTTCCTCGGCGACGCGGTACGGGAACTGCAACAGGAGGCGTTCGGCGGGCCTGCCGGGTCGTGGTCCCTGGACGAGCGCTTCCACTTCGGCGGCTACGCCCGTACGACCCCACAGCTGCACGCGTTCGCGGACGACTTCGAGCAGCGGCACGGGATGCCCGTGGAGCGGCTCTATGTCGCCAAGCTGCTGTACGCGCTCACCGCGCTGGCCGAGGAGGGGGCGTTCCCCGCGGGAACCACGGTCGCGGCCGTCGTCACAGGCCGGCCGTAGGCACCCCCTCAGGGCGCCCGGGACTCCTCCCGGTAGGCCGCCGCCTCCTCCAGGTCGAGCCGTCTGAGCAGCGCTCGGAGCATCTCGTCGTCGATCTGCCGCTCGTCGCGCAGCCGTACGAAGACCTCGCGCTCGGCGTCGATCATTTCCCTGGCCAGGCGGCGGTATGTGTCGTCCGCCGATTCCCCGGTCACCGGATTGGCCGCACCCAGCCGCTCCCACACGGCGTTGCGGCGGCGCTCCAGGACGGTTCGCAGCCGGTCGGTGAGCGGTCCGGGCAGACAGTTGCGCCGGTCGGTGAGCAGCTCCTCCAGGCGCGCCTCGGCGGCCGTGGACGCCTCGCTCTGCGCCTGCGCCTCGGCCAGGGTCTCCGCCGTCACATCGCGCCCCGGAAGCTTCAGGACGCGTACGAGCAGCGGCAGGCTGAGCCCCTGGATGACGAGGGTGCCGATGACGGTGGTGAAAGTCAGGAACAGCACCAGATTGCGGGCCGGGAAGGCCTGCCCGCCGGTCGTGACCATCGGGATGGAGAAGGCGATGGCGAGCGAGACGACCCCGCGCATCCCGGCCCAGCCGACGATCAGCGGCGCCGTCCAGTTGGTCTCGGGCTCGCGCTCCCTGATCCGTTTCGACAGCCCCCTGGGAAGATACGTCGCCGGGTAGACCCAGATGAAGCGGACCACGACGACTGCGAGGAACACGGCCACCGCGTACCAGAGGGCATCTGTCACTGCGTACGTACCGAGCCCCTTCAGCACGAAGGGCAGCTGGAGCCCGATCAGCGCGAAGACCGCGGACTCCAGGATGAACGCGACCATCTTCCAGACGGCCGCCTCCTGGAGCCGGGTAGCGAAGTCGACCTGCCAGGACCGGTGGCCCAGATAGAGCGCGACGACGACCACGGCGAGCACTCCGGAGGCGTGCACGCGTTCTGCCGCCGCGTACGCCACGAAGGGGATCAGCAGCGACAGCGTGTTCTGCAGCAGGGCTTCCTTGAGGTGCGTACGGAGCCAGTGCAGCGGCACCATCAGCGCCAGGCCGACCACGACGCCGCCGACCGCGGCAAGGAAGAATTCGCCGATCCCGGCGCCCCAGCTCATGCCCTCGCCGACGGCGGCGGCGAGCGCCACCTTGTAGGCAGTGATCGCCGTGGCGTCGTTCACCAGGGACTCGCCCTGCAGGATCGTCGTGATCCGGCCGGGCAGCCCGACCCGGCGGGCGATCGCGGCGGCCGTGACGGCGTCCGGCGGAGCGACGACCGCGCCGAGCACCAGCGCGGCAGTGAGTGGCAGGCCGGGCACGAGGCGGTACGCCAGCCAGCCGACCGCGACGGTCGCGAACAGGACGTAACCGACGGAGAGCAGCGCGACCGGCCGGAGATTGGCCCGCAGATCGAGATACGAGCTGTCGACGGCCGCCGTATAGAGCAATGGCGGCAGCAGCAGCGGCAGCACGATGTGCGCGTCCAGGGTGTACGTCGGCACCCCGGGCAGATACGAGGCGATCAGCCCCGCCGTGACCAGCAGCAGGGGGGCCGGCACAGGGGTGCGACGGGCGGCCCCCGCCACGGCCGCACTGGCCGCGACCAATGCCACCAGCGGCAATGCGTCCATTTCACGGTCCTCGCATCCGTCGTAACCTGACAATCATGAGTGATTGCCCGCACGTGTCCGAACTGCCGCGCCCCGAGCCGGCGCCGCTCAGCGGGACCTGCCTCGGATGCCTCGAAGCCGGCACCCACCCGGTGCAGCTACGGCTCTGTCTGCTCTGCGGCCATGTCGGCTGCTGCGATTCGTCGCCGCTGCAGCACGCCACCGCGCACTTCAAGGAGACAGGTCATCCGGTGATGCGGAGCTTCGAATCGGGCGAAAGCTGGCGCTGGTGCTTCGAGGACGGTTCGATCGTCTGACGCCTGGGTACGTCAAACCGGCGCCGGTTGTTCGTAATTGACCACCGCAGACCTCTACCCACCGTGTGCACTCATGGGCTTACCATGAGTGACAGTCATGGGTGGGGCCTGCCCGGCGGATCAGGTGCGACCTCGGCCATGATCCGCCGGGCAGGCTCCGGGGGTCCGGCGACACGGCATCATGGATCGCGATAGCGTCACCGGACCAGAACCGACGACGTACCGCATGGCTCCGGGGCACCCTTCCCGGATCCTCGGAAGAGTTTGTGCCACCTTGGAGGTGAGGGTGTCCCACATCGCAGGCGAGCCCGGGAATCAGGACTTCGTAGAGGTCCGGCTGCCCGCTGAGGGTGCCTACCTGTCGGTGCTGCGTACGGCAACGGCCGGTCTCGCAGCGCGCTTGGACTTCACTCTCGACGAGATCGAGGATCTTCGCATCGCGGTCGACGAGGCCTGCGCGATCCTGCTTCAGCAGGCCGTGCCGGGCTCCGTCCTCAGCTGCGTATTCCGGCTCATCGAGGATTCTCTCGAGGTGACGGTGTCGGCCCCGACGACGGACGGCCGGGCGCCGGAGCGAGACACCTTCGCCTGGACAGTGCTCTCCGCACTGGCCGGAAAGGTCGACTCCTCGGTCGCCGACGACCGTACTGTCAGCATCAGCCTCTACAAACAGCGCGGCGCGGGACCCGGGCCGGCGTGAGCAACGGGAACGGGGACGGTCCTGTGCGAGACGAGACGATCCGACCAGGGGTGGTGCGCGCAGCAGGCATCCCGGAACAACAGGCCCTGCCCCATCCGGTGGACGGGGCGGACGGGCCTGCGGGCCGTACGGTCGCGGTGGAGCAGTCGCAGGCGGAGCGGGCAGGCCAGATGAGCGAGCACGGGCACCACGATCCACACGACCGCAGCGCAGCGCGGGCGCTGTTCATCGAACTGCGCCGGCTTCCCGACGGATCGGCCGAGAAGGCGGAGCTGCGCAATCAGCTGGTGCGGATGCATCTGCCGCTCGTGGAGCATCTGGCCCGCCGGTTCCGCAACCGCGGCGAGCCGCTGGACGATCTGACCCAGGTCGCCACGATCGGCCTGATCAAGTCGGTGGACCGGTTCGACCCGGACCGCGGTGTCGAGTTCTCGACGTACGCGACCCCCACGGTCGTCGGCGAGATCAAGCGCCACTTCCGCGACAAGGGCTGGGCGGTCCGGGTACCGCGTCGGCTCCAGGAGCTGCGGCTCTCGCTCACCACGGCCACCGCCGAACTGTCTCAGCAGCACGGCCGCTCGCCGACGGTGCACGAGCTGGCGGAGCGGCTGGGCATCTCCGAGGAAGAGGTCCTGGAGGGCCTGGAATCGGCCAACGCGTACAGCACACTCTCGCTGGACGTGCCGGACACGGACGACGAGTCCCCTGCGGTCGCGGACACGCTGGGCTCGGAGGACGAGGCGCTGGAGGGCGTCGAGTACCGGGAGTCGCTCAAGCCGCTGCTGGAGGACCTGCCACCGCGCGAGAAGCGGATTCTGCTGCTGCGCTTCTTCGGCAACATGACCCAGTCGCAGATCGCGCAGGAGGTCGGCATCTCACAGATGCACGTCTCGCGGCTGCTGGCCCGCACGCTGGCGCAGCTGCGCGAGCGGCTGCTCGTCGAGGAGTAGCGCAAAGGGCCGATGGGCGTGGGGCGGCGGAAAACGGCCGTGCCCACGAGCGGGGCAGCTGCGCCCGGCAGTCGGCTCGTACGTGCAGCACCTGCGCCGGAGGGTTGACGGCATCCGAAGGCCGCCTCACCCGGAAACCGGGACTCCGGGCGTTAGGTTCAGGCGTCCGGCGTGGTGCCGGGTCGGCGAATGCCGAGTGCCTCGACCGTCGTCGGCCTGACCAGCTGGTAGAGCGCTGTCAGAACCACCGCGGCGAGGACGATCCCGGCCGGGATCAGTGCGCCGTGGGACCTCAGCAGCGTCCAGACCACCGGAAGCGCGATGATCTGCGTGATGAGCGCGGGGCCCCTGCTCCAGCTGCGCCGCCGCAGCAGACCACGCGCGGCGAACAGCGGGATCAGGCCGAGCGCGATCAGCGTGAGGCCGCCCATCTCCGCCTGCTGCGGGCTCTCGGGGCGCCCGAGCAGCCCCATCACCAGCATGTAGATCCCGCCGCCGACGAGCGCCACCCCTTCCAGGGCGGTGAGTCCGGCCACGAGAGTGATCCTGCTCGGCTTCGCCGGTTCGACCGACGGCGAAGGCGACGAGGAGGGCGTGTTCTGCTGAGTACTCACCCTTGCAGGTTGACATCCCGGCCCTGCGAAAGCGAAGTCGGGGTCGAGAACGGTACGGGAGCGGACGGCCGCCCCGTCCGACCGCGCCCGGGTCGTCACCGAGCGTGAAGGTCATGGGGCAGGACTTCAGAGGGATACCACTCGGTAGGTAGTCTGGCCGTCATGCGCGCACTTCTTGTGGTCAATCCAGCTGCTACCACCACCAGTGCGCGGACGCGCGATGTACTCATCCACGCACTGGCCAGCGAGATGAAGCTGGAGGCCGTGACCACGGAGTACCGGGGCCATGCCCGGGACCTGGGGCGGCAGGCCGCGGACTCCTCGGAGATCGACCTGGTGGTCGCCCTGGGCGGCGACGGCACGGTCAACGAGGTCGTCAACGGATTGCTCCACAACGGCCCCGACCTGGACAACCTGCCGAGGCTCGCAGTGGTTCCCGGCGGCTCCACCAATGTCTTCGCGCGCGCCCTGGGCCTTCCCAACGACGCGGTGGAGGCGACCGGCGCGATCCTGGACGCGCTCGCCCACCGCACCGAACGCACGGTCGGTCTCGGACTGGCGGCCGGCACTCCCGGTACCGCGGACGAGTCGGTCCCGGAGCGCTGGTTCACCTTCTGCGCCGGGCTCGGATTCGACGCGGGCGTGGTCGGCCGGGTCGAACAGCAACGCGAACGCGGCAGGCGCTCGACGCATGCGCTGTACGTACGCCAGGTGGTCCGGCAATTCCTGGAGGAGCCGCACCGGCGGCACGGGACGATGACACTGGAGACACCGGGACAGGAACCGGTCACCGACCTCGCGCTGTCCATAATCTCCAACACCGCACCTTGGAGCTACCTGGGGAATCGCCCCCTGTACGCGTCCCCGAAGGCCACCTTCGACACCGGCCTGGACGTGCTCGGGCTGAAGCGGCTCTCCACCCCGGCGGTCGCCCGCTACGGCACCCAGCTGCTCACTTCGAGCCCGGAGAAGGGCCCGTCCGGCAAGCACGCCGTTTCACTTCATGACCTCACGGACTTCACCTTGCATTCAAAGGCGCCACTGCCCTTCCAGATGGATGGCGACCATCTGGGAGTGCGTACCAGTGTGACGTTCACAGGCGTACGCCGTGCACTGCGTGTGATTGTGTGAGTGGAAGGGACCAAAGTCCTTTAACTCGAACGTTTGGGCTGGGCTCCACCCCATAGAAGTACGGCTGTGACCTAGTCGACACCGAGGAATCAAAAAAAACTTTCCAGAAGGGGTTGTATCCGCCGCTGAGGTTTGCGAATCTCTACATGGCGATCGGGACGGCCCGCAACAACGGCCTCCACTGAGAGCCAGAACCCCTCCTCAATTCACAGGACCACAACCAGTTCATCTGGGCGTCGGCCCATCACCTGTGGGGGGATTCGTGAAAGCGTTCACATTCACAAGCACCGTATGTAATACCAAGGAGAGGTAGCAGCCATGGACTGGCGTCACAACGCCGTTTGTCGTGAGGAAGACCCCGAGCTGTTCTTCCCCATCGGCAACACCGGTCCTGCGCTGCTGCAGATCGAGGAAGCCAAGGCCGTCTGCCGTCGCTGCCCCGTCATGGAGCAGTGCCTGCAGTGGGCGCTCGAGTCCGGCCAGGACTCCGGCGTCTGGGGTGGCCTCAGCGAGGACGAGCGCCGCGCGATGAAGCGCCGTGCAGCTCGCAACCGGGCGCGTAACGCCAGCGCCTGATCCGACGCCACCGCTACGAGCCTCAGCCAGGCGGCGCGTACAGAGCGTACGCACAACCCCGCCCCCCGAGTCGCAGCGCGCAGTACCCCCGAAGCGCATGCATGAACAGTGAGCCCGGACCGTGATCAACGGTCCGGGCTCACTGCTGTGTTCGCGCCTTGCCGGCCGCCGGGGCTACTTCCCGGCGCGGACCGGGATGTCGAGGACGACCTGGGTGCCGCGCTCGGGGGCAGGAACCATGGCGAAGCTGCCGCTCAACTCGCCTTCCACCAGCGTCCTCACGATCTGCAGCCCCAGATTGCCGGCGCGCTGCGGGTCGAAACCCTCGGGCAGTCCGCAGCCGTCGTCCCGGACCGTGATCAGCAGCCGCGTCCCGGCGGAGGAACCGCCGCGTACCGCCGATACCTCCACCGTGCCGGACTCGGCGAGGGTGAAGGCGTGCTCCAGGGCGTTCTGCAGGACTTCGGTGAGCACCATCGCCAGCGGTGTGGCCACTTCGGCGTCGAGAATGCCGAAGCGTCCCGTACGGCGACAGGTCACCTTGCCCGGGGAGATCTCGGCAACCATCGCGATGACCCGGTCGGCGATCTCGTCGAACTCCACCCGCTCGTCCAGATTCTGGGACAGCGTCTCATGAACGATGGCAATCGAGCCGACGCGCCGTACCGCCTCGTTGAGCGCTTCGCGGCCCTGCGCGGAGTCCATCCGCCGGGCCTGGAGCCGCAACAGCGCCGCGACGGTCTGGAGGTTGTTCTTCACCCGGTGGTGGATCTCCCGGATGGTGGCATCCTTGGTGATCAACTCCCGCTCACGACGACGCAGTTCGGTGACGTCCCGGAGGAGGACCAGGGAGCCGATCCTGACCCCCTTGGGCTTGAGCGGGATAGCCCGGAGCTGGATCACCCCGCCCGCGCACTCGACCTCGAACTCACGGGGTGCGTAACCGCTGGCGAGTTTGACCAGGGCCTCGTCAACCGGGCCGCGGGAAGGGGCGAGTTCGGCGGTGATCCCGCCCAGGTGCTGGCCGACCAGGTCGGAGGCGAGGCCGAGGCGGTGGTACGCGGAGAGGCCGTTGGGGCTGGCGTACTGGACGACTCCGTCGGCGTCGAGCCTGATCAGCCCGTCGCCGACGCGCGGCGACGCGTCCATGTCGACCTGCTGGCCAGGGAACGGGAAGGCCCCGGCGGCGATCATCTGGGCCAGGTCGGAGGCCGACTGGAGGTAGGTGAGCTCCAGCCGGGACGGCGTACGGACGGTCAGGAGGTTGGTGTTCCGGGCGATGACTCCGAGGACCCGGCCCTCACGGCGTACGGGGATCGACTCGACCCGTACCGGCACCTCCTCACGCCACTCCGGGTCGCCCTCGCGCACGATCCGGCCCTCGTCCAGCGCCGCGTCGAGCAGCGGGCGGCGGCCGCGCGGCACCAAGTGGCCGACCATGTCGTCCTGGTAGGAGGTGGGGCCGGTGTTGGGCCGCATCTGGGCCACGGACACATAGCGGGTGCCGTCGCGGGTGGGAACCCACAGCACGAGGTCGGCGAAGGAGAGATCGGAGAGCAGCTGCCACTCCGAGACCAGCAGATGCAGCCACTCCAGGTCGGTGTCACTGAGGGCTGTGTGCTGGCGGACGAGGTCGTTCATGGAGGGCACGTGTGCGAGCGTACCCGCGGACGGGCCATGGTTCCGAACCGAACGACGCGGCCGTACGTGCAAGGGGAAGGGCCCGGAAAATTGCGGTGCTCCGACGGATGGACACAGCGAATGGTCTAGTCCACAATGCTCAAGACAGAGCTTCCGCTCTCCCCGCACAGGAGAGCGGAGCGAGGTACCCGCGCTCTCTGCCCTGACCGCGCAGGCACCTCTCCCCGGCCGGGGGCACCGCACACCGCCGGCCGAGCAGACCGTCCACGGTGGTCGGTCTTACTCCGGGCTGCGGTGCCGGATGGGCCGAGGGTCCCGTCCCGGCGCCGCGGCCCGCGGGTGCTTCTGCGGACCCCGCCCGTGCCCCACCCCGTGATCAACGGGTCTCGGTGACCTTGGCCAGCGCGCGCGGCGCGTCCGGGTCCTGACCGCGGGCGATCGTCACCTCGTAGGCCAGCATCTGCAGCGGCAGGATCTCCAGGATCGGCTGGACCTCTTCGGCGACCCCGGCCGTCGGGAGTACGAAGCCCGCGGACGCCGCCTCCACCTGGGCCTTGGGACCGACCACGAACAAGTCCGCGCCGCGGCCTCGCAGCCGGTCCAGAACCGGCTGGAGGGCCTGGCCGCCCCGGCCGTCGGTGACGACGGCGATCACCGGGGAGATGTTGTCGACCATGGCGAGCGGGCCGTGCAGCAGATCGGCGCCGGAGTAGGAGAGAGCCGGGATGTAGCTGGTCTCCATCAGCTTCAGGGCGGCTTCCTTGGCCGTGGGGTAGCCGTAGCCGCGCGAGGTGATGACCATGCGCTCGGCAAAGCGGTAGCGCGAAGCCAGGGTCTTGACCTCGTCCCTGCGGGCCAGGATCACCTCGGCCAGCTCCGGCAGGATCGCGGCGGCGGTGGCGTCCCCACCGCGCAGGCCCTCCACGAAGAGGTAGAGGGACAGCAGGGAGGCGGTGTACGTCTTGGTGGCCGGGAGGGCTTTCTCCGGGCCCGCCAGGATGTCGATGTGGTACTCGGAGACGGCGGCGAGCGGCGAGTCCGGATTGTTGGTGACGGCCAGAGTGATCGCGCCGGCCTCTCGGGCCGCCCTGGTGGAGGCCACCAGATCGGGTGAGCCGCCGGACTGGCTGACGGTGATGACGAGGACGTCCCTCAGGTCCGGCTTGGCGCCGTACGCCGTGGTGGTCGACATCGACGCCAGACCGCAGGGCAGCCCGAGCTGGATCTCCAGCAGGTACTTGGCGTAGAGCGCCGCGTTGTCCGACGTACCGCGGGCGGCGAGAAGGACGAAGCGCGGGTTCTTCGCCGCGATCCCGGCGGCCACCTCACGGATCCCGGGGGCTCCCTGGCCGAGGATGCGCCGCAGGACTCCGGGCTGTTCGGCCACCTCGCCGGACATGATCCGGCCAGGCTGCTCGCCCTCCCCGGCCGAAAACGTGGCGGACATGTCGAGTGCCTCCCAGGGGTGTCCCGGTGCGTCAGGAACGCCGTTGGACCCAGTCGACCACGGCGAACCGGACACCCGCCAGCGGACCGCGGGCGGGACGGGTACGAACGTCGTGTCCGCGTTACCGGATTCTGCTAGATTGGACCTCGATTGGTCTATACCACATAATTCAACTCTTCAGATCGGCAGGCCACGCGTGGAAGTTGTCATCGTCCCGGACGCCAAGGCAGGCGGCGAACTCATCGCGGAGGCCATCGGCGCCCTGCTGAGCCGCAAGCCCGACGCCCTTCTCGGCGTTGCCACCGGCTCTACCCCGCTGCCCATCTACCAGGCGCTGGCGGCCAAGGTCCGCTCCGGTGCCGTGGACGCGTCCCGCGCCCGCATCTGCCAGCTCGACGAGTACGTCGGCCTGCCGGCGGGCCACCCCGAGTCCTACCGCTCCGTGGTGCTGCGCGAGGTCGTCGAACCGCTCGGCCTGTCCGAGGCGTCCTTCATGGGCCCCGACGGCTCCGCCGAGGACGTCCTGGCCGCGTGCCAGGCGTACGACAGGGCGCTCGCCGAGGCCGGCGGAGTGGACCTGCAGCTCCTCGGCATCGGCACCGACGGACACATCGGCTTCAACGAGCCGTGCTCCTCGCTCGCCTCCCGTACCCGGATCAAAACGCTCACCGAGCAGACCCGGGTCGACAACGCGCGCTTCTTCGACAACGACATCACGCAGGTGCCGCACCATGTGATCACCCAGGGCATCGGCACCATCCTGGAGTCCCGCCACCCGATCCTGCTCGCCACCGGCGAGGGCAAGGCGGATGCCGTGGCGCAGACGGTGGAGGGGCCGGTGGCCTCGATCGTGCCCGCGTCGGCGCTGCAGTTGCATCCGCATGCGACGGTGGTGGTGGACGAGGCCGCCGCGTCGAAGTTGAAGCTGGCGGACTACTTCCGCGCCACGTATGCGGCGAAGCCGCTGTGGCAGGGGCTTTAGACGTAACGGCACACGAGAGGGCCGGGGCACCCGTGGTGGGCGCCCCGGCCCTCTCGTGTGCCGTTACGCGTCCTGCGGCCGAGCTTGCCCTCAAACGCCGGACAAGCTTGGTTCGGCCCTCGCACCGTGGGCAGGAGCGGCCGCGTGGACGGGGTGTCCTCAAACGCCGGGCGGGCTTGACTTGGTCCGTACAGGCCTGAATCGGTCCGTACCGCAGGCAACGCCCGTTCATCCGGACGGGCGTTGCCGGCCGGGGCCCGGGCAGGCGTGATGCGGGCCTCGTGCCGCATCACGCCTGCTTTCAGGCCTGGGGGCGGTCCGTACCCCTGGCGATGATCTCCGCGGCCGCCAGGCCGCAGACGCGGGCCGCGCCGTGGGTGGCGATGTGCAGGGCGCCCCTGAGGGCTGCCTGCGGGACGCCCATTTCGACCACGACCGTGTCGGGGCGCTCCGCCACCAGGGCGTCGAGGGCCTCGGCCATCCAGGCATGGCGGTGCACGTCGCGGACGACCACGACGATGCGCCGCTCACCCGCATCCCGCAGCACCGCGGCGACGGGTGCCTCGGTCTCGCTGCTGTACGTGTCGGTCTCCGTGCCCGGCACCAGCCGGCCCAGCTCCGCGGCGACGCCCCACGGAGTCTCGTCGCCGACCGCGATGTTCGACGCGGAGGTGAACGCGGCAACGTAGGCGGGGTCGGTCAGCGGCTCGGCGGAGCCGGTCACCTTCGCCGCGCGGCGGGCGGCGACCAGGCCGATGTCGGAACCGATTCCGGTGCCGGGCGCGGTCCCCTCCCGCGCCGCCGCACCGGCCCCCTGCGTCCAGAACGCGAGGGCACGTACCCGTGCGGCCGCGTCCGCGAGCCGCTCCTCGGCGAGTTCACCGCTGCGCACCGCCGCGACCAGCGCGTCGCGCAGCCGCTGCACCGTGCCGTCGTCCTCCAGACCGCCTCCGACACACAGGGCGTCGGCCCCCGCGGCGATCGCGAGGACGGAGCCGCGCTCGATGCCGTACGTCCCGGCGATGGCCTGCATCTCCACGGCGTCGGTGACGATCAGGCCGTCGTACCCCAGCTCCTCGCGCAGCAGACCGGTGAGGATCTGCGGGCTCACGGTCGCGGGGTGGTCCGGGTCGAGGGCGGGCAGCAGGATGTGCGCGCTCATCACGCACTTGGAACCCGCTGCGATGGCGGCCCTGAAGGGCACCAGTTCACGGGCGTGCAGCGTTTCCAGGTCCACGTCGATGCGCGGCATCGCGTGGTGCGAGTCGATCGCGGTGTCGCCGTGCCCGGGGAAGTGCTTGGTGCAGGCGGCGACTCCGGCGGCCTGGAGGCCCTCGATGTACGCGGCGGTGTGCCGGGCCGCGAGCTCGGTGTCGGCGCCGAAGGACCGTACGCCGATGATCGGGTTGTCCGGGTTGGAGTTGACGTCCGCGGACGGCGCCCAGTTGAGGTTGACGCCGCACTCGGCGAGCCGGCGACCCAGTTCCCGGGCGACCTCACGGGTCAGCGCCACGTCGTCGACGTGGCCGAGCGCGAGGTTGCCCGGGAAGGAGGAGCCGGTACGCACCTCGAGGCGGGTGACGTCACCGCCCTCCTCGTCGATCGCGACGAGGATGTCGTCGCGCTCGGCCCTGAGCTGGGCGGTGAGTGCGGCGACTTGCTCGGCCGTCCGGATGTTGCGGCCGAACAGGGCGACGGAGGCGAGGCCTTCGTCGACTCGGCGCAGCACCCAGTCCGGGGCGGTGGTGCCGGTGAATCCGGGCTGCAGGACGGCGAGTGCGTCGCGGGTGATGGTGTCCGTGGTGGATATCAGAGTGGTCATGGAGGTGCGTTATCCCTTCACGGCGCCGGAGGTGAGGCCGGTTGCCATGTACTTCTGCACCAGCAGGAAGAAGGCCACGACCGGGATGGCGATCAGTGTCGAGGCCGCCATCAGCGCGCCGTAGTCGATGCCTCGCGAGGTGGTGAAGTTCATCAGCCAGACGTTGAGGGTGTACTTGTCGTTGTCCTGCAGGACGACGTAGGCGAGCAGGTATTCGTTCCACGCCGTGATCAGCGAGAAGATCGAGGCGGCGGCGAGGCCGGGGGCCAGCAGGGGGAAGGTGACGCGCCAGAACGCTCCCATCCGGCTGCAGCCGTCGACCATGGCCGACTCTTCGAGTTCCTGCGGAATGTTGATCACGAAGCCACGGATCATCCACGTCGCGAACGGCAGGGTGGAGACGAGGTAGATGACGATGACGCCCCAGTACTCGTTGAGTCCGCCGAGGTCGTTGAGCTGGATGTAGATGGGGATCAGCATGGCCGTCGGGGGCAGCAGCTGGACGACGAGCAGCACGATCATGAAGAACTTGCGCCCGCGGAACCGGAACCGGCCGATGGCGAAGGCCGCGATCGTGGCGAGCAGCATGCCGCCGAGGACGGCGACACCGCACACGATGAGGCTGGATTCGATGGCCGTGCCGAAGTTCGGCTGCTTGATGGCCCGGGAGAAGTTGTCGAAGGTGATCGACGTCGGCCACAGCGTCTGGTCGTAGCTGCGGATCTCGGCGTTGGGCCGCAGGGAGCTGACAACCAGCCAGTAGACCGGGAACGCCATGAGCACGAAGGCGACGAGACCCGCGATGTTGTAGCCGATGCGGCTCTTCTTGCGGTCCGGGCGGAGGACCTGAGGCGTGGAGGTACTCACTCAACCTCTCCGATCTTGAGCAGCTGGCGCAGGTAGTACACGGCGACGCCGGACAGCAGCAGGACCGTGATGAGTGAGATGGCGGCGCCCTGGCTGAACGAGTTGGACTCGAATGCCTTCTCGAACGAGTAGATACCGAGAACGGAGTACTCGGGTTCCGGCTTGTTGCCGCGCATCAGGAAGATCTGGCCGAAGACATTGAAGTCCCAGAGCACGGACAGGGTGGCGACCATCTGGAAGACCGGCTTGATGACGGGCCAGGTGACGTAGCGGAAGACGCCGAAGGTGCCGGCTCCGTCGAGCGAGGCAGCTTCTTCAAGCTCCTTGGGAACCTGAGTCAGCGCGGCGTACAGGGTCACGGAGACGAAGGGAATGGCCCCCCAGACCACGACCGCACCGATGATGACGAAGCCCTGCTTCGGGTCGAGGAACCAGTTGTGTCCCTGCGCGTCGATCCCGAGGTACTTGCTCAGCACCATGTTCAGGACGCCGTAGTCGGAGTCCGCGAACCACCGGAAGATGGAGGTGGCCACGAGGAGGGGCATGGACCAGGCGGCGACCAGCGCGGCGGTCAGCAGGAGCCGTACCCACGTGGACATCCGCTGCATGAGCATGGAGAGGCCCAGGCCGCCGGCCATGGTCGCGGCGACGCAGACGACCATGAAGATGATGGTCCGCCAGACGACGTCCCAGAACTCACCGTCTCCGAGGATGTTGGTGAACTGGTCGAAACCCACCCACGGAGCGGCCTGTCCCGACCACAGCTCCCGGCGGCCCACGTCCTGGAACGACATGATGACCGTCTTGATGAAGGGCCAGACGAACACAGCGGCGATCGCGATGAACGCCGGAGCTATCAGGAGGTACGGCAGCAGAGCGCCGGCCTTCCGCGGTGGACGGTTCGCGTTCTTCGCAGGCTGAGGATGCGTCCCCTCAGGGGCCCGCGGGACGGACACCGGCGGGTCGGCTGCTTTCATATCGGCGGCACTCACTGTGCTGGCCTTCCGTTCGGACCTGGTACCGGGAGGCGGGGGTGGCAGCTCCTTTCGGACTGCCACCCCCACGAATGATCACTGGAGCCGGTGGTTCAGGAGTTCACCGGCTCGGATTCCCTGAGCCGGAGACTCAGGAGTCCTTGTTGATCATCGAGTCGATCTCCGCGTCGGCCGCCTTGGTGGCGTCCGCGACCGACTTGCCCTTGATGATGTCGAGCAGCATGACTTCGAGCGTTTCCTTCTTCTCGATCGCCGTCCAGCCCGGGGCGATCGGCGTGAACCAGGCATCCGGCACGGCGTTGGCGATGGCCGCGGTCTCCGGCTTGGCCTTCAGCGGCTCAAGCTGCTTGGTGTTGTTCGGGAGGATGTTCTTGGAGGCGAGCACCTCTTCGGACTTCTCGCTGGTGAACATCGAGATCCACTCCTCGCCAAGGTCCTGGATCTTGGACTTGGAGATGGTGGCCAGGTCGGAGCCGCCGATGAAGGAGGGGAGGGCCTTGCCGTTCGGGCCGGGCATACCAGTGGTGGCGATCTTGCCTTCCAGCTTCGGGTTGCCGTTCGCCTTGGAGTCGACGACGCTGCCGGCTTCCCAGCCGTTGCCGTAGAGAAGCGCGGTCTTCTCATTGGCCATGACGTTGGCGTGGTCCGCCTCGTCCTTGGTCTTGTCCCCGTGGTTGTACTTCTTGACCAGGTCGACGAAGTCGGTGATGCCCTTCTGGGCCTCGGGGGTGGAGAGGGTGGACTTCCACTCCTTCTTGCCCTCGTCGTACTTGGCTATCCGGCCGCCCTCGGCAGCGACGTAGGACATCGCGGCGTACCAGTACCGACCCGGCAGGTACAGCGGCGAGAACGCCTTGTCCTTGCCGTACTTCTCGCCGACCTTGCCGAGCGCGGCGGTCAGCTCGTCCTGCGTGGCGGGGAGGGTGTCCTTGCCGGTACCGGCCTTGAACATGTCCTTGTTGTAGATCGCTACGCGGGCGCCGGCGTAGTAGGGCACGCAGTACTGCTTGCCCTCGAAGGCGCAGGTGTCCTTCAGACCCTTGATCCAGGTGTCCGAGTTCTCGTACTTCTTCGGGTCGATCTCGCCAAGAGCCCCGTTGAGGATGTACGTCATGGTCTCGGTGTTGCCGAGCTCGACGACGTCCGGGAACTTGTCACCGGCCAGAGCGGCGTCGAGCTTCTTGGCCTTGTCCGCCCACGTCTGGTACTGGACATTGACCTTGACGTTCGGGTACTTCGCCTTGAACTGGCTGTTGACATCCTTGACCAGCTCGGGCCAGGTGCTCTGCGCGTCCGACATCAGCCAGACGGTGAGCGTCTCCTTACGGTCCTTCGGGTCCTTGGACGAAGTCTTGTCGTCATCCGAACCGCACGCCGCGATCGAAACCAACATGCCCGCGACGCCGATCGCCGCGATGAGCTTGCGCTTCACGCCACCCTCCTCAGGGATGCTGCAACCCCTGCCCACCGCGAAGACCGTCGACGAGTACTGCTGGGGCTGGAACCTGGTCTTTAATGGTTTAGACCAGCACCGGGAGCTTGGCCTAGACCTTTTGGGGTGTCAAGGGTGTATAAGAAGTGCACTCGCGTCCGTTATAGGACCGACACCTGAGGGAGGGCGACGAGCCGTGACCGGACCGTGCCACCATGTGAGCCGCGACAGACGGAGGAGCCGGTGACGGCAGCAACGCAGCAGTCGGGAAGGCGGGCCATGGGCACCGACGGGGGCAGTACGGAGAACGAGACGGGCGCGGCCACGCGGACGGCGCGCGTCCCGAAGTACTACCGGCTGAAGCGACATCTCCTCGACATGACGGACACCATGCCGCCGGGCACCCCCGTGCCACCGGAGCGGACCCTGGCCGCCGAGTTCGACACCTCGCGCACGACGGTGCGTCAGGCGCTCCAGGAGCTGGTCGTCGAGGGCCGGCTGGAGCGCATCCAGGGCAAGGGCACCTTCGTCGCCAAGCCGAAGGTCTCACAGGCCCTGCAACTCACCTCGTACACCGAGGACATGCGCGCCCAAGGACTTGAACCGACGTCCCAGTTGCTGGACATCGGCTATGTCACGGCGGACGACACGCTCGCCGGGCTGCTCGACATCACGACCGGTGGGCGAGTACTGCGGATCGAGCGGCTGCGGCTGGCCAGCGGGGAACCGATGGCGATCGAGACCACGCACCTCTCGGCCA
The DNA here is from genome assembly GCF_040295565.1 of Streptomyces sp. NPDC002785. Lineage (NCBI taxonomy): Bacteria > Bacillati > Actinomycetota > Actinomycetes > Kitasatosporales > Streptomycetaceae > Streptomyces > Streptomyces sp. NPDC002785. The sequence goes on from NZ_JBEOVN010000048.1 coordinate 17,088, forward strand.
AACGCTTTCCGGCGCTGCGTCGTTCACTGGTGAAGTACGCCTCGCTCTACACCGCCCTTGCCGAGGTGTACGACGTCCGGCTGGCCGAGGCCGAGGAGACCATCGAGACCTCGCTCGCCACCCCGCGCGAGGCCGGACTGCTCGGTACGGATGTGGGCCTGCCGATGCTGATGCTGTCCCGGCACTCGCTCGACGGGCGGGGCGAGCCGGTGGAGTGGGTGCGCTCGGTCTACCGGGGCGACCGGTATAAGTTCGTGGCGCGGCTGAAGCGGCCGACGGACTGAGTCCGGGTGCACCGGCCGACCGATTCCGGCCACCGCACCCTACGCACAACCGTCGCGGCCCCCGTGGAATCCACCACTCCACGGGGGCCGTTCGCATGCCTTGGTACGGACCAAGTGTCGTACGTTTGGCAGCACTCCGAACATGGGCACCCGCTCGCGGGACCGTTGCCGGACCGCAATGCGGACAGGGGGTGACGGTGACCGGAAACCTCCCCTAGATTTCCTGCGCACTACACCAGGTGATCAGCGAGGGGACGGAGTCGCCGCATGCCAGCAGGCCCAGAAGGAAAACCACCCACCGTCACACCCGTGCGGGTGGTCATCGCCCTCTGCCTCATCGCGCCGTTCGTGGCGATGCTCTGGGTGAGTTCGTATGCGAAGGTGGACCCCACCTTCATCGGTATTCCGTTCTTCTACTGGTACCAGATGCTCTGGGTGCTGGTCTCCACCACACTCACGATGATCGCGTACAAGCTGTGGCAGCGTGACCAGCGCGCCCGCAAGGGGGGTGCGTCGGCATGAAGGACGGCGTGAACGGCGTCGCGCTCGGTGTCTTCATCTTCTTCTTCCTGGCCGTCACGGTCATGGGCTTCCTGGCGGCACGCTGGCGGAAGGCCGAGAACGATGCCAGCCTCGACGAATGGGGCCTGGGCGGGCGGTCGTTCGGCACCTGGGTCACCTGGTTCCTGCTCGGCGGCGACCTGTACACCGCGTACACCTTCGTCGCCGTTCCCGCGGCGATCTACGCGGCGGGCGCGGCAGGATTCTTCGCGGTGCCGTACACCATCCTCGTGTACCCACTGATCTTCACCTTCCTGCCGCGGCTGTGGTCGGTCTCGCACAAGCACGGGTACGTGACCACCTCGGACTTCGTCCGCGGGCGCTTCGGCTCGAAGGGGCTCTCGCTGGCGGTCGCCGTCACGGGCGTCCTCGCCACGATGCCGTACATCGCGCTCCAACTCGTCGGCATCCAGGCGGTGCTGGACGTGATGGGTGTCGGCGGTGGCGAGAACACCCACTGGTTCGTCAAGGATCTGCCGCTGCTGATCGCGTTCGCGGTGCTCGCCGCGTACACCTACTCGTCCGGTCTGCGGGCGCCCGCGCTGATCGCGTTCGTCAAGGACGGACTGATCTACCTGGTCATCGTGGTGGCGATCATCTACATCCCGATCAAGCTCGGCGGCTTCGACGACATCTTCGCCAAGGCGAGCGAGGCGTTCTCGCAGACCAACCCGGCAACCGGCAAGCCGCGCGGCGCGCTCGCGCCGGGTGAGGCGGGCCAATGGGGTTACGCCACACTCGCGTTGGGTTCCGCGCTGGCACTCTTCATGTACCCGCACTCGATCACGGCGACGCTCTCCAGTCGCAGCCGCAATGTGATCCGGCGCAACACCACGATCCTGCCGCTGTACTCGCTGATGCTGGGCCTGCTGGCGCTGCTCGGCTTCATGGCGATCGCCGCCGGAGTCAAGGTGGACAACGGACAGCTGGCGATCCCGCAGCTGTTCGAGAACATGTTCCCCGACTGGTTCGCCGGGGTGGCGTTCGCCGCGATCGGCATCGGCGCGCTGGTGCCTGCCGCAATCATGTCGATCGCTGCGGCGAACCTCTTCACCCGGAACATCTACAAGGACTTCCTGAAGCCCGACGCGACCCCGGCCCAGGAGACGAAGGTCTCCAAGCTGGTGTCGCTGCTGGTGAAGGTCGGTGCGCTCGTCTTCGTCCTCACCATGGACAAGACGGTCGCGATCAACTTCCAGCTGCTCGGCGGAATCTGGATCCTCCAGACGATGCCGGCCCTGGTCGGCGGCCTGTTCACCCGGTGGTTCCACCGCTGGGCGCTGCTCGCGGGCTGGGCGGTCGGCATGGTGTACGGGACGGTGGCCGCGTACGGGGTCGCCAGCCCGACCCAGGCGCACTTCGGCGGGTCGTCCAAGGAGATCCCGGGCATCGGTGAGATCGGTTACATCGGTCTGACCGCGTTCGTGCTGAACGTGGTGGTGACGGTGGCGCTCACCTTCGTCCTGAACGCGGCGAAGGCACCCGCAGGAATCGACGAGACCTCCCCGGCCGACTACACGGCCGACGCGGGCGACCCGGGCGTCCGGGCGGAGCTCCCGCCGGCCACGGCGGGGGCACCGGGCGGCGGCCACTGACGACCGCTCCCACGGCCGGATGGCGGCCCGTCGAGCCCTTCTCACTGGGGCACGGCGGGCCGTTCGTCTGCTCCAAGAGGAGATCGCACGGCTTGTCCCGTCACCCGGGCGCATATTGCGTGACACAACATGTGGGGGCTGCCTCACCGGGCGGCCCCCACATGTATGCTCATGCTCGCTGTCGCCGCAGGGGAATCCGGTGCGAATCCGGAACTGTCCCGCAACGGTGTGTTCGGTGTGCTTTTGCGCACCTTCAAGTAAGTCCGAGGACCTGCCGACAGCGCATCCGGCTCGACCGAACCGGATGCCAGACGTCCGGGCCTCGCGGATGGGCCGGTGGACGCCGTAATGAGTGCTGCCCGACGCGGGCCCGCCTCTGCCCGGCTGCCCCGTTCTCCGCCGGCCCCGAGCCGAGCGAGGGAGAGCAGCTCGTGACCATCGCGCCAGCCGATCCGGCTTCAGTCGCCGTGTCCGAAGCGGCCGAGTCCGAGGGAACCGCACACGACGGACCGGGGACCGCACTTCTGCGGACCCTGACCGACCTCACCGTCGATCTGCCCGACACCGACCCCGGTCGCGTCGCCGCCGCCGCGCTGCGCGGCCGCAGCGCCCGGGCGGACGAGGCGGAGTTGCGCTCGCTGGCCACGGAGTCCGCCGCAGGACTGATCTCCGAGGACCCCGCCTACTCCCGGCTCGCGGCCAGGCTGCTGACCCGCACCATCGCGGACGAGGCGGCCGGTCAGGGCGCGGTGTCCTTCTCCGCCTCGGTCGCCGTCGGACACCGCGAGGGCCTGATCGCGGACCGTACCGCCGAGTTCGTCGCGCTGCACGCGGCCGCACTCGACGCGCTGGTGGAGCGTTCGCTCGCCGACGGCGCCGACGACCGCTTCGGTTACTTCGGGCTGCGGACCCTGCACAGCCGGTATCTGCTGCGCCACCCGCACACCCGCCAGGTCATCGAGACGCCGCAGCACTTCATGCTGCGCGTCGCGGCCGGGCTCGCCGAGGACGATTCGAAGCGCGCCCTGGACGAAGTCGCGGCGCTGTACGGGCTGATGAGCCGCCTCGACTACCTGCCGTCCTCGCCGACGCTGTTCAACTCCGGCACCCGGCACCCGCAGATGTCCTCCTGCTATCTGCTGGACTCCCCGCTCGACGAGCTCGACTCGATCTACGACCGCTACCACCAGGTGGCGCGGCTGTCGAAGCACGCGGGCGGCATCGGTCTCTCGTACTCCCGTGTCCGCGCCCGCGGTTCGCTGATCCGTGGCACCAACGGGCACTCCAACGGCATCGTGCCGTTCCTGAAGACGCTCGACGCCTCGGTCGCCGCCGTGAACCAGGGTGGCCGTCGCAAGGGCGCCGCCGCCGTCTACCTGGAGACCTGGCACGCGGACATCGAGGAATTCCTGGAGCTGCGCGACAACACGGGTGAGGACCAGCGTCGTACGCACAACCTCAACCTGGCGCACTGGATCCCGGACGAGTTCATGCGCCGGGTCGACGCGGACGGCGACTGGTCGCTGTTCTCGCCCGCCGACGTGCCCGAACTGGTCGACCTGTGGGGCGACGAGTTCGACGCCGCGTACCGGGCCGCCGAGGCCAAGGGGCTGGCCCGCAAGTCGATTCCGGCCCGTGAGCTGTACGGCCGGATGATGCGTACCCTCGCGCAGACCGGCCAGGGCTGGATGACGTTCAAGGACGCCTCCAACCGCACCGCGAACCAGACCGCCGAGCCGGGCCGCGTCGTCCACTCGTCGAACCTGTGCACCGAGATCCTCGAAGTCACCGACGACGGCGAGACGGCCGTCTGCAACCTCGGTTCGGTCAACCTCGGGGCGTTCGTGGCCGATGGCGAGATCGACTGGGAGCGGCTGGACTCCACCGTCCGTACCGCCGTGACCTTCCTCGACCGGGTCGTCGACATCAACTTCTACCCGACCGAGCAGGCCGGCCGGTCCAATGCGAAGTGGCGCCCCGTCGGCCTGGGCGCCATGGGTCTGCAGGACGTCTTCTTCCAGCTGCGCCTGCCGTTCGACTCCCCCGAGGCCCGCGCGCTCTCCACGAAGATCTCCGAGCGGATCATGCTCGCGGCGTACGAGGCGTCCTGCACGCTCGCCGAACGGTCCGGCCCGCTGCCCGCGTGGTCCGAGACGCGTGCCGCACGCGGTGTGCTGCACCCCGACCACTACGACACCGAGCTGAACTGGCCGGAGCGCTGGGACGCGCTGCGCGCCCGGGTCGCGAAGACCGGGATGCGCAACTCGCTGCTGCTCGCCATCGCACCGACGGCGACGATCGCCTCGATCGCGGGTGTGTACGAGTGCATCGAGCCGCAGGTCTCCAATCTCTTCAAGCGCGAGACGCTCAGCGGTGAGTTCCTCCAGGTCAACGCGTATCTGGTGGAGGAGCTGAAGCAACTCGGCGTGTGGGACGCGCGGACCCGTGAGGCGCTGCGCGAGGCGAGCGGTTCCGTGCAGGGCTTCGCCTGGATCCCGGAGGATGTGCGAGCGCTGTACCGCACGGCGTGGGAGATCCCGCAGCGCGGTCTGATCGACATGGCGGCGGCCCGTACGCCGTTCCTCGACCAGAGCCAGTCGCTGAACCTGTTCCTGGAGACGCCGACGATCGGCAAGCTCTCCTCGATGTACGCGTACGCCTGGAAGCAGGGGCTGAAGACGACGTACTACCTGCGCTCGCGCCCGGCGACCCGGATCGCCCGTGCGGCCTCCGGCCGGGCCGCGGCCACCGCCCCCATCCCCGCACAGCAGGCTTCGACGCCCGACGCCGACGCGATCGCCTGCTCCCTGGAAAACCCCGAGTCCTGCGAGGCCTGCCAGTGATGAGCTCCACCGACTCAGAGAAGAACCTGCTCGACCCGGGCTTCGAGCTGACCCTGCGGCCCATGCGCTACCCGGACTTCTACGAGCGCTACCGCGACGCGATCAAGAACACCTGGACGGTGGAGGAGGTCGACCTCCACTCCGACGTCGCCGACCTCGCCAAGCTCTCCCCCGGCGAGCAGCACATGATCGGCCGGCTCGTAGCGTTCTTCGCGACGGGCGACTCGATCGTCTCCAACAACCTCGTGCTGACGCTGTACAAGCACATCAACTCCCCCGAGGCGCGGCTGTATCTGTCGCGGCAGCTCTTCGAGGAGGCCGTGCATGTCCAGTTCTATCTGACGCTGCTGGACACCTATCTGCCCGATCCGGACGACCGTGCCGCCGCGTTCGACGCGGTCGAGGAGATTCCGTCCATCCGTGAGAAGGCACAGTTCTGCTTCAAGTGGATGGCCGCCCTGGATGGGGAGGGAGGGGTCGAGAAGATCGAGCGGCTTGAGTCGAAGGCCGACCGCCGCCGCTTTCTGCTGAACCTGATCTGCTTCGCGGCGTGCATCGAGGGGCTGTTCTTCTACGGCGCGTTCGCGTACGTCTACTGGTTCCGCTCGCGGGGTCTGCTGCACGGTCTCGCCACGGGCACCAACTGGGTGTTCCGCGACGAGACGATGCACATGAACTTCGCGTTCGAGGTTGTGGACACCGTCCGCGAGGAGGAGCCGGACCTCTTCGACGACGAGCTGCAGCAGCAGGTCATCGACATGCTGAAGGAGGCCGTCGACGCGGAGCTGCAGTTCGGCCGCGATCTGTGCGGCGATGGTCTGCCGGGCATGAACACGGAGTCGATGCGGCAGTACCTGGAGTGCGTGGCCGACCAGCGGCTCACCCGGCTGGGCTTCCCGACGGTCTACGGCTCCGAGAACCCGTTCTCGTTCATGGAGCTGCAGGGCGTGCAGGAGCTGACGAACTTCTTCGAGCGCCGGCCGTCCGCCTACCAGGTGGCGGTGGAGGGCTCGGTCGCCTTCGACGACGACTTCTAGATCCTGGCCCGGCTTCTGAGGCAGGGGCGCCGTGGTCCGGACGACGGGCGCGACGCACCCGACGGCGAAGACAGCCTGACGCGGCGCACGGAAGGGCCCCGTGCGCCGGTTCGGACGAACCGGCGCACGGGGCCCTCGTGTGTCAGATGCCGCAGTTCGGCGCCGACCAGAAGCGGCTGGGGCCCTGGTTGACGTGGACGTGGTCGCCGTGGTCCGGGTAGCCCGGGCCGAGGATCCCGTTGAAGCCGTGGTTGCGGGCCTCCTTGGCGAGGGTGCACAGGGTGTGCGGTCCGGCGCCGAGGTCGGCCGCGTCCCCGTACAGATGACGGCTGTTGGACGCGCCGCCGACCGCACTGTTGCAGGAGGTGGAGCGGAAGCCGCTGGTGATCCGGATCGACTGGTCACCGAGCGCGTGCCGCAGCGCCTCCAGCTTCCACATGGTGCTCAGGGCGTTGGCCTTCGCCGTGCCCGCCGCGACGGCACCACCCGCCCAGGTCGTATTGCACTGGTTGTGCTCGGCGTACGTGAAGTGGATCGGGGTGCAGTCGTCGTCCTGGAGTTCATAGATCTTGGCCTGGGTGGCCGGGCCCGCGATGCCGTCGGCGGCGAGGCCATAGGCGGCCTGGAAGCGCTTGACGGCGGCGGTGGTGGCCGGTCCGTAGGAGCCGTCGACGGCGAGCACGGAGTTGTAGCCGGGGTAGCCGGCCACCCGTATCTGGAGCTGGACGACGTCATTGCCGGTGGCGCCCGGGGACAGGGGGCGGGTCCAGGTGTAGCAGCCGTCGGCCTGTGCGGTGCCGGCGGTGACCACGGCCCCACCCAAGGCGAAAGCCATGGTCATGACAAGACCTAGCAGGACTCGTGCGGTACGTCTGAACATGAGGGGCTCCCAACCACGACGGAGACATGGTGAGAGAGCTTGTCGGACGAGTCGACGCGCGTCAACTACACATGGACAAAGACAGTTGACGATCCGCCGAGGGATGGAAACCGGCGGGCCCGGTCGCCCTCGCAAGGGAGAGCGGGCCCGCCCGGTGGCAACCGGATGCTCAGTCGTTCGGCACGATCTCGTAGCGCGGCGCGTTCTCCGCCATCTGCCGCAGCGCGTCCTTGCGGTCCCGCTTCGAGAGCCGGTCGATGTACAGGTATCCGTACAGGTGGTCCGTCTCGTGCTGGAGGCAGCGGGCGAAGTAGCCGTTGCCGCGGATCTTGACCGGGTTGCCCTTGGCGTCCTGTCCGCGGACCACCGCGTAGTCCGGGCGAGCCAGCGAGGCGTACGCCGTCGGGACGGAGAGGCAGCCCTCGTTGGAGTCGTCCAGGACCCGGTCCTCGGGCGCCAGCTCCTCCAGCACCGGGTTGCAGACGGCGCCCACGTGCCGCACGCCGTCGTCGTCCGGGCAGTCGTAAACGAAGACCTTCAGGTCGACGCCGATCTGGTTGGCGGCCAGGCCCACACCCTCCGCCGTCCGCTGGCTCGCGAACATGTCGTCGATCAGCCGGCCCAGCTCGTCGTCGAACTCGGTGACGTCCTTGCACTCCTTGTGCAGCACCGGGTTGCCCACGACCGTGATCGGACGGGAGGTGCCGCGCTCACGATGTGCCGCCTCGCGCGCCTCGCACTCCTCGGTGTCCACGACGAAACCTTCGTCGTCGACGCTGATCTGCTCGTCCGTCTCCTGCTGCGCCATGTCCGCCGTACGCCTTCCTCAAAACTGAACCCCGGACATCCGATGGACCGGGGCCCGGGCACCCGAGCACCGCGACCGGTGCGCGTACAGCCTACGGGTACGGGTCAGCAGACTTCTTCGAGATCCCGCCACTCACGGCTGTCCGGGCTGTCCGCCACCCAGCCGTCCAGCAGGCCGCGCACCAGCCCGGCCGGTGCCGCTATCCCGCACTCGCGCTCGGGCACCCACAGCTCACCGGCGGTGCGGTGCCCCAGCGGGCCCGGATGCCCCGGCTCGCTGTGGTCGTGCGGGTCCAGGTGCTCGCCGTCGCCCTCGTCGCTCTCCATCCGGCTCTCCGAGCAGGCCCGGCAGAGCAGTCGCACGGAGGACGACCAGTCCTCGGCGGCGAACCCGGCGTCGGACGCCAGCTGCTCCAGGTCGTCCCGGTCCGCCTCGGTCGCCGCTTCGAGCAGCACGACCCAGGTGGGTACGGGGGACGGCGCCCACAGCTCGATCTCGTCGAAGACGGGGTACGAGGGTCCGGCCGCGGTGACCCGCTCTCCGTGCGGCACGCCGTCGTGCAGGACGACTTCGCCCCAGCGGCGGCCGGACGACGGCAGCGGGATGGAGAGCACTTCCATCCTGGCCGGATCGAGCCTGCGGCCCCAGACGACCTCGGCCTCGCCCTCCGGCGACAGCCGTACCGCGGCACTGCCCAGCTCCATCCCGACCGGCTCGCTGTTGGCCGCCGAGGTGTGCTGGCCCGCGCCCGGCACCTTGAGGCCGTACGCCTGCCAGGCGCGGCGCGCCAGGGGCCAGTCCTGCAGTGCGGTGGCGGCGATCCCGACGTTCCACCAGTCGGGAGCGCCGGATTCCTTGTCGAGCAGCGCGACGGCCCTCAGGCCGGCTGCTCTCGCCTGTTCCCAGTCATGCCGGAATTTGTGCAGCAGCGCCAGGTTGAACCACGACTCGGAGAGCCAGGGTTCCAGGTCCGCCGCACGTGTCAGCAGTGCGCCCGCGTCCTCATACCGGCCGTCGCCGATCAGCGTGAACGCGCGGTCCGTGGCCTGCCGCCAAGAGGCCGAGGGCCGATGCCGTACCTTCCCGAAGATCCTCACGATTCCCGCCTGTCCCGACTGGACACCCTCGTTTTCCGCTCTTCTTCGCATCCAACCATGCCGGGCCGGACGCCCGCTCATTACCCATGGGTTACCCGGGCAGGACGGGGGTCGGACCGCCCCGGGCCAGGACCCGGGCCAGTGATTCCACGACCTCGGGCTGATAGTCGTGACCGGTACCGAGCCTGAGTTGTTCCAGCGCACCCAGCGGCCCGATGAGACTTTCCCCGCAGAGGTCGTCGTATGCATTGACGGCCCTGACGATCCTGGCGGACAACGGCTGCTCGCGATAGGGGTCGGCCTGCCGTTCCACGACGACGGCGACTTCGGTGTCCACCCCGGTCTGCCGGACCACGGCCCCGCCGAGCAGCGCGATGCGCCGCTGCTCGGCGGCGGACAGGGTGGCCGTCGCCCCGTCGGGGACCGGGTCGACGAGGGAGAGCTGGCCGATGTCGTGCATCAGGGCCGCGTACTCCAGCACGGTCAGCTCGCTCCCGGAGAGCCCCAGCTCACGTCCGACGGCCGTGCAGAGCACCGCGACCCTGCGGGCGTGCCCGTGCGGTGTGTATCCGGCGATCTCGGTGGACCGGGCGAGCGAGGTGATCGTCTGCCGGTAGGTGGTGCGCACGGCGACGAACCGGCGGAACGAGACCTGGGTCAGCAGCAGCGGTACGCACAGGACGGGCAGCGCCCACAGCCCGGCGACGGCGACCCCGAGGGCCATCACGACCCCGGTCGCGCAGACCGCCGACCCGATGCCGACCAGGGCGCGCAGCTCGTCGCGGAGCAGCGGCCCGTACCGCATGGGGGTACCTCCCCTGCTCTTGAAGTCATGGGGGACGGTGTGCGAGCGGAGCAGCAGGGCGGCGAGCACGGCGTCGCACAGGGCGGTCAGGGCAAGGAACAGGAGCATGAAGAGCACGTAGTAGGGGCCTTCGCCGAACCAGTGCGCGGCGCGGCCGGAGTTGTACAGCGGCTGGAGGCACACGGCGGCGAAGGTGACGGTCAGGATGCGGCGGGCCACCCGGTCGGGCGCGGGTCCGCTGCCGCGCGCCACATGGGGCACACAGGCGACGAGCTGTGCCGCGACGAGTACGGCGATCACCTGGAGGACGCCGTGGGTGGTCGGCGCGCCGCCGCTGCGGCCGAGGAGGGCGTACGCGAGTGCTCCTGCGGCGCCGAGCGGCGCGGGCTCGCGCTCGCCGGGCAGCGCGCCCCAGCGGGCCAGTTCGCCGACGGTGATGAGCACCCCGAAGGCGAGGGCGTGTCCGGGTTCGTGGACGCCGTCCCAGAGGGTGTGGCCGAGTCCGGCGACGGCGAGCACCGCAGCTGCGCCGCGGACGGCGAGGACCGCGGGAGGCAACCGCGTCCTGACCCGGGTCATCGGCGACGGTCCGCGGATGACTGCGGACCGGGGGTGACATGATCAAGCCCGTCCGGCGACAGAGGACGAACCAGCCCCCTGACGGCCCCGGCACCCCCGCCCGCCTCCCCCTCCCTCCGCGGCCGCGGAATCACCTCGTCCGCCGTCACCACCGTCGTGGCCGCCGACCACCCGTGCCGGTCCACCGCCCGCAGCAGCGCCCGCACCATCTGCGGATCGAACTGCGTACCCGCACACCGCTTCAGCTCCTCCAGCGCCGCGGGCACCGGTCTCCCCCGCCGGTACGACCGGGTCGACGTCATCGCGTCGAAGGCGTCCGCCACCGCGACGACCCGTGCGAACTCGGGGATCTCCCGTCCGCTGAGCCCGTACGGGTAGCCGCTGCCGTCGAGACGTTCGTGGTGATGCAGGATCGCGGCCCGTGCCTCGCCGAGGAAGCCGATGCCGCGCACGATCTCGTGCCCGTACTCCGGATGCAGTTCGATCACCCGCCGCTCCTGAGGGGTGAGCGGTCCGTCCTTGCGGAGCACCCGGGTGGGGACGCCGAGCTTGCCGACGTCGTGCAGGATGCCGGCGAACCGGAGGACCTCCAACCGGCCCTGGTCCATGCCCAGTTCGCGGGCGATGAGGACGCAGGCCTGCCCGACCCGTTCGCTGTGACCGCGGGTGTACGTGTCCTTGATGTCGACGGCCTGCACCAGTGCCCTGATGGTGGCGCGGTGGGCGGCGTGCTCGCGGTGGTACTGGGCGAAGACCCAGCAGGAGATGTACATCGGCAGCAGGACGATGAGCGCGGACAGCGGCCCGTACGGACCGCGCCACAGGACGGCCATCATCAGCCCGGCGAGTCCGTGCACCAGATGCGGTCCCAGCGAGCGGGGCAGCAGTCCGCTCCAGGCACGCCGGACGGGCAGCCGTTCGGCCGCGACCAGGATGGAGCCGTCCAGAGCTGTCAGGACGAGGCTGAAGGCCAGGGCGGCGGCACAGGCGGGCAACAGGGCGTACGGGAGGTCGGGGAGCCGGTCGGGGCTGGTACCGGTGCCGCCGAGCGTGGCGGCGCCGCCGAGCAGACCGTGTACGGACGAGGCCGCCCAGACGGTGACGGCGAGCTGCGCGGCCCGCCAGACACGCCGTGCGGTGGCGGGCGGGGTCTCCACCCTGCCGACGAGCGACCCGGGGATCGCGACCAGGGCGGCCGCGGCGGGCGGCAGCAGAAAGGCGGCGGCAAGCAGCAGCGGAAAGAACGATCCGGCGCTGATCGGCAACGAGCTGCCGAAGAAGGGGCAGCGCCCGGGGAGTTCACAGGCCAGATAGAGCCCGGTGAGCAGTCCGACGGTCGCCCACGGGGTCCCGGCGCCCGCTCCCAGCGCGGGGAGCACACACAACAGGGCGCCGACCGCAGCCGTCAGAATGTACGCGCGCGCCGCCCCGCGTGTGGCTCTCACCCGCCCCGCCCGCCCCCCAACATGGTCAATGAAGGCGCCAGGCTAGCGAGTTGAGTGTCCTGTCGAGCGTCCATGAGCCCGATTAGCACATTCGGGTGATGTGCGCGGGACGCGGGACGCGGGCGACACGGGGGCGCGGCTACGAGTGACGGCCGCCGGGCTTCACTCCTTGGCGGCGGTCGGCTGACCGGTCTCCGGCGCCGTCACGTCCTGCTCGGGCACCGCCTGCCCCGAGCGGATCAGATCGATCCGGCCCAACACCTTGGAGCGCAGATCGGTCGGCACGTCGTCCTGGCCGCAGCAGCGCTTCACCAGCTTCTTCACGGCCTGTTCCAGGCCGTATTTCTCCAGGCACGGGGAGCACTCCTCGAAGTGCACCTCGAACTTGGTGCAGTCGCTGTCGGGCATCTCGTGGTCGAGAAACTCGTAGAGATGATCGAGGACCTCTGAGCAGTCCGTCTCGTGCGGCTCTCCGCAGCTCATGAGCCCGAGCCTTTCCGATCGTCCGACTCTCCGGCACCGGCCGGGACGAGCCCGCGCTCACGGGCGTAGTCCTCCAGCATGCCGCGCAGTTGGCGGCGGCCCCGGTGCAGTCGGGACATCACCGTACCGATGGGAGTCCCCATGATGTCCGCGATCTCCTTGTAGGCAAAGCCCTCCACATCGGCGAGGTACACCGCGATGCGGAACTCTTCGGGAATCGCCTGCAGAGCGGACTTCACATCCGAGTCGGGCAGGTGGTCGAGAGCCTGCGACTCCGCGGAGCGCAGACCGGTCGACATGTGCGACTCGGCGCGCGCCAGCTGCCAGTCCTCGATCTCCTCGGCGGCGCTGCGCTGGGGCTCGCGCTGCTTCTTGCGGTACGAGTTGATGAACGTGTTGGTGAGGATGCGGTACATCCACGCCTTGAGGTTGGTGCCCTCACGGAACTGGTGGAAGGAGCCGTACGCCTTGGCATACGTCTCCTGGACCAGGTCCTCGGCGTCTGCGGGGTTGCGCGTCATGCGCAGCGCGGCCGAGTACATCTGGTCGAGGAAACCGAGAGCGTCCCGCTCGAAGCGCGCATTGCGCTCGGCGGTCGTCTCCTGTGCGCGGCCGTCGTCGGTCCCTGTGTCGGTCCCAGTGACCGGACCCACCTCCTCCAACGCTGTGGCGGAGCCGAAGCCGGACCCGCTCGAATCGGAGAATAGTCGACCTTGCTTCGAGACGGGCTGTCGATCCGATCCGCTCAGTGCCCGCTCGGGAGTGGTCTTGGCCGCATGCAGAACCGTCCACTCCAGGTCAGCGGCGTTCGAGCGGCGCGGGCAGATGGTCGAACCCATGCGACGGACTCCCTCTCCACATACGACATACGACGTTGATGTACCGATGTCACCGACAACAGTGACCCCTCGCTCAACATTCCCGCCGGGTGCCTCCCAACTGCTGCCGTGAGTGTGACCGGCTCCACCCGCAGCGGGGCGTACGTCATACGAGGGTGGACAGCCACGCGATCACGGCGGCGGTGAGGACCCCCATCGCCTCGTCCTCGGTCAGGCCGGACTTCTTCGGCACGGCGAACCCGTGGTCGGCGTACGGCACCTCGGCGATCTTGTACTCCCCCGGAGGGAATTCGGCGGGCCGCCCGAACGGGTCATTGCCGCCCTGTACGACGAGCGTGGGTACGCCGGACCCGAGGAGCTCGTCCTTGCGGGACTTCTCCGGCTTTCCGATGGGGTCTCCCCTGCTCGAACGGAGTTGAGAGCTTGGGGATGGGTGCAGCGGAAAGCTGAGCGCGAGGACGGCGTGCGCACCGAGCTCCGTCGCCGTACGGCAGGCCACCCGTGCCCCGGCGCTGCGCCCTCCCGCGACGACGGGCAGCCCCGCGGCGGTGAGCGCGGGCCACAGGCCCCGCCATCCGGTGTCCAGGGTCTTCGGGGCGGGCGCGAGCTTCTTTCCGGCGACCCGCCACGGCTGCTCGACCAGGGCGAGGGTCACCCCGTGGGCGGGCAGCGCGGCGGCCAGGGCGCGGAGGTCACGGGTCTCGATGCCGCCGCCCGCGCCATGGCTGACGGCGAGCACCAGACGGGCGTTCTTCGCGGGCAGCCAGGTGATCCTGGCCGGGCCGGCGTCCGTGTCGACCGTCTCGGTCCTGCGGCCTGTCTCTGCGGTACTCACGCACCCCATCCTGCCCGGTCGGAACGGGGTCAGAACAGCGTGCTCGCTTCCGGCGCGGTCAGCTCCTCCAGCAGCTCGGGACCGTTGTTGCGGACGTTGCTGACGGCCGTGGCCACCGGATAGGCCCGCATCAGCCCGCCCGGCGGCGGCGCGAGCAGCCCCTTCAGCTCCTCGACGTCGGTGCGCGACGGGTCGAGCCAGGCGTCCCACCGGTCCGGGGTCAGCATCAGCGGCATCCGGGGGTGGATGTCGGCGAGCGCGGCCGGGCCCTCGGCGGGGGCGACGGCGAGCGGGGTGGTCTCCGCCTCGGTCGTGATCACCGAGCAGGTCACCCACCAGGCCATCGGGTGGTCGTCCGGCAGGGTCCGGTCGCGCCAGAACTCGTACAGTCCGGCCATCGCGAAGACCGATCCGTCGGCGGGTGTCACAAAGTAGGGCTGCTTGCGCGGCCGCTTCTTCTTCCCTTCTTCCTCCAGCTGCCGCTCATCCGCACCGGTGACCCACTCGTAGTAGCCGTCGGCGGGCAGGATGCAGCGCCGGGAGACGAAGGGGCGACGGAAGGACGGCTTCTCGTGGACGGTCTCCGCACGGGCGTTGATCATGCGTGCGGCACCCTCGGGGGATTTCGCCCAGGACGGTACGAGTCCCCATTTCAGAGCGCGCAACTGGCGAACCGGACGCTGATCGTCTGCGTCTTTCACAGGACGTTCCAGTACGGCGTAGACCTCCTTGGTCGGCGCCACGTTCCAATCGGGCGCCAAGGTCTTTGCCGGTTCCCACTTCTCGACCTGGAAGAGTCCGGTCAGATCCTCGGGCCGCCGACTCGCTGCATACCGTCCGCACATAAGTGCCAGACTGCCACGACCGTCACGACGACAAGACGCCGATACCGCAAGGAGCCGCCCACGCCATGGACAGCACCGATCTGGGCAATCTGTGGGACCGCGTCTTCGGCACCCAGCCCGCGCCCGAGCAGTGGCTGGTGGTGGTGACGGGAACGCTCGCACTGATCGCCGTCGTACCGAACCTGATATGGCGGCTGAGCCGCAACGCGATCACCATCGCGCACGAGGGTGGGCACGGGCTGATCGCACTGCTCACCGGACGGCAGCTGGCCGGCATCCGGCTGCACTCGGACACCAGCGGGCTGACGGTCAGCCGCGGCAAGCCGACCGGTATCGGAATGATCCTGACCGCGGCTGCGGGCTACACCGCTCCGCCGCTGCTGGGCCTGGGCGGGGCATGGCTGCTGGTCGACGGCAGGATCACGTTGCTGCTGTGGCTGGCCACCGCCCTGCTCGCGGTGATGCTGGTGATGATCCGCAATGTGTACGGGGCACTGGCCGTGATCTTCACCGGGTCGGCCTTCCTGCTGGTGTCCTGGCTCGCTTCGGCCGCCGTGCAGTCGCTGTTCGCGTACACCGTGGTCTGGTTCCTGCTGCTCGGCGGCGTACGCCCGGCCTTCGAGCTCCAGTCGAAGCGGCGGCACGGCGGTGCGCCGGACTCGGACGCGGACCAGCTGTCGCGGCTGACGGATGTGCCGGCCGCGCTCTGGCTGTTCCTCTTCCACGCGGTGTCGCTCTGCTCACTGATCGGCGGCGGGCGCTGGCTGCTCGGCATGTGAGGGCCGGTACGGGGAGGGCCGGTACGGGTGAGAGCCGGTACGGGTGAGAGCCGGTACCGCCCGGAGACGCCTCCACGCTTGCATTACGCCCCGGTTTCGGCCCATATGATCGAGATTCGGGTTTGCGGTGAGCCACTGAGGCCGACCCGCATATGGGGGTGGGAGAAGGAGCGGCGCCGGGTGCATGCAGCCGCAAGGTGGAGGATTGAGTCGACGTGAAGGGGCCCCTCCCATACCTTTCGGGCTATGGGGGAGTTGGTGATTGACGACAACGCCGCAGATGTGCGTGACCGGCCCCACGACGCCGCCCCTCATGTGCCGGCCGGTCTAAAGTGAGATCCATGACCGAAAGTTCCGTGCACCCCGCCCTCTGGCCTGCCCCCCATGCGACCGGAGCGGTCGACGCGACCGTCACCGTGCCCGGATCGAAATCGGTCACCAATCGCGCCCTCGTCCTCGCCGCTCTCGCCGCCGAGCCCGGCTGGCTGCGCCGCCCGCTGCGCTCCCGCGACACCCTGCTGATGGCCGAGGCACTGCGCGCGATGGGTGTCGGCATCGAGGAAGGCGTCGGCCCGAACGGCTCCGGCGAGGCCTGGCGGGTCATCCCGGCCGGGCTGCACGGCCCCACCACGATCGATGTCGGCAATGCCGGCACGGTCATGCGCTTCCTGCCGCCGGTCGCGGCCCTCGCCGACGGCCCGATCCGCTTCGACGGCGACCCCCGTTCGTATGAACGCCCGCTGAACGGCTTGATCGACGCGTTGCGGGTGCTGGGCGCCCGGATCGACGACGACGGGCGCAGCTCGCTGCCGATGACTGTGCACGGCGGCGGTGCGCTGGACGGCGGACCGGTGTCGATCGACGCCTCCTCGTCCTCCCAGTTCGTCTCGGCGCTGCTGCTGTCGGCGCCGCGCTACAACCAGGGGGTGGAGGTACGCCACACCGGCGCGAGGCTCCCCTCCATGCCGCACATCCGGATGACCGTCGACATGCTGCGGGCCGTCGGCGCCCAGGTCGACGAGCCGGAGACGGGCGGCGAGCCGAACGTCTGGCGGGTCTCCCCCTCCGCTCTGCTCGGCCGCGATCTGACCGTCGAGCCCGACCTGTCCAACGCCCAGCCGTTCCTCGCCGCCGCGCTGGTCACCGGCGGCCGGGTCACCATCCCCGACTGGCCCGAGCGCACCACCCAGCCCGGTGACGCCCTGCGGGAGATCTTCACCGCGATGGGCGGCAGCTGCGAGCTGACCGAGCGCGGCCTCACCTTCACCGGTTCGGGCCGTATCCACGGCATCGACGTCGACCTCGGCGAGGTCGGCGAGCTCACCCCGGGCATCGCGGCGGTCGCGGCCCTCGCCGACGGCCCGTCCACTCTGAGCGGTGTCGCCCATCTGCGGCTGCACGAGACGGACCGGCTGGCCGCACTCACCAAGGAGATCAACGATCTCGGCGGCGATGTCACCGAGACCGCCGACGGGCTGCGCATCCGGCCCCGACCGCTGCACGGCGGTACCTTCCATACGTACGACGACCACCGGATGGCAACCGCGGGGTCGATCATCGGCCTTGCCGTCCCCGGAGTGGAGATCGAGAACGTGGCGACAACCGCCAAGACCTTGCCCGACTTCCCGCAGATGTGGACCGGAATGCTCGGGGCCTGAGACATGCGCCGCTACGGCAAGAACCCCGACGAGGACGACATCCGGTTCCGCCCCAACCCGAAGGGCAACCGGCCTCGTACGCATACCCGCCCGAAGCACGAGGACGCCGAGGAGGGCATGGTCCTCACCGTCGACCGCGGCCGCCTCACCTGTCTCGTCGACGGCCGTACGGTCGTGGCGATGAAGGCCCGTGAGCTGGGCCGGAAGGCCGCCGTGGTGGGTGACACCGTCTCCATCGTCGGTGATCTGTCCGGCGACAAGGACACTCTCGCCCGCATCGTCCGCATCGGTGAGCGCCGCTCGGTGCTGCGCCGGACCGCGGACGACGACGATCCGTACGAGCGGGTGGTCGTCGCCAACGCGGACCAGCTGGCGATCGTCACCGCACTGGCCGACCCGGAGCCCCGCCCGCGGATGATCGACCGCTGTCTTGTCGCCGCGTACGACGGCGGGCTCTCCCCGCTCCTGGTGCTGACCAAGTCCGATCTGGCCTCCCCGGACAAGCTGCTGGAGGCGTACACCCCACTGGGCGTCCCGTTCGTCGTCACCAGTCGCGAGGAGCTGGAGAGCGGCGACGCGGCGGAGCGGGTCCGCGAGCAGCTGAACGACCGGGTCACCGCCTTCGTCGGGCACTCCGGTGTCGGGAAGACGACGCTGGTCAACGCACTCGTGCCGAAGGACCGGCGGCGTACCACCGGGGTCGTCAACGCGGTCACCGGCCGTGGCCGGCACACCACCACATCGGCGCTGGCGCTCCCCCTGCCCGACTATCGCGGCTGGGTGATCGACACCCCCGGTGTGCGCTCCTTCGGGCTCAACCACATCGACCCGTCCCGGGTGATCCACGCGTTCCCGGACCTGGAGCCCGCCGCCGAGAACTGCCCGCGCGGCTGCACCCACGACAGCCATGAACCGGAATGCGCCCTGGACGCCTGGGTGGCGGACGGCCACGCAGATCCGGCGCGGCTGGAATCGCTGCGGCGGCTGATGTCCACCCGGGAGCGACGTGAAGGCGACTGACCCGCGCACGTTTGCGATCTGCTGACGCCGGTAAATGCATAATCACGCCCAGCGAGGCATGGCGGTCACCGATGTGGGAGGGCACTGACGATGGCGTGGCTGCTGGTCGTGGTCGCAGGACTTCTGGAGACCGGCTTCGCGGTCTGTCTGAAGCTCTCGCACGGTTTCACCCGGCTCTGGCCGACGATCGCGTTCTGCATCTTTGCCCTCGGCAGCTTCGGTCTGCTGACACTGTCGCTGAGGA
This sequence comes from Streptomyces sp. NPDC002785, assembly GCF_040295565.1. NCBI lineage: Bacteria > Bacillati > Actinomycetota > Actinomycetes > Kitasatosporales > Streptomycetaceae > Streptomyces > Streptomyces sp. NPDC002785. Next base: position 35,725 of record NZ_JBEOVN010000048.1, read on the forward strand.
AACTCGACGTGGGGCCCGCCTACGCCGTGTGGACGGGCATCGGCGCGGTGGGTACCGCGATCTACGGCATGGTCTTCCTCGACGACGTGGTCTCCACCCTCAAGCTGGTCTCGATCTCCCTGGTGATCGTCGGAGTGATCGGGCTGCAGCTCTCGGGCTCGTCCCACTGATCGCGCGTCGCACTCACATCTCGGCAACCGTTCGCGGGAAGTAGCACACGGCGGCGTGACCGGCGCCCGCGTCGGACGCGGCGGATCCGGTGAGTCCGGGTTCAGCCGCCGTGCAGCGCTCCTCGGCCGGCGGGCAGCGCGAAGCGAAGACGCATCCGTTCGGCAGCCGGCCCGGCGCGGGCGGTGCGCCGACTCAAGGCTGGACCGGCGTTCACCCGGTCGGCCGCCACTCCACCACCTCGCGCACCAGCGGTGCCGTCTCCCCCTCCGCCCCCGAAGGAGCCGGCACCAGCGCGTAGCTCAGTGCGAGCCGCAGCGCGATCTCGCAGGTCGCGGCAAGTACCTCCGGGTCGTGCGGTGGCCGTCCCTCGTCGAGGGCAGCCACCGCTCGCGCTCCGACCTGGCCGAGCAGCTCGGCGGGCGTCGGCGTCCCGGCATCGGCGCGCCGCTGGGCGGGCACGAGCGACGCAGTCGCCGCGGGGCGTACGGGACGCGGTAAGCGCTCGCCCCAGCAGCCCGTGAGCAACCCCCTGACCAGGGCGTTCGCTCGGACTGCGCGGACGGTCCAGGCAGCGACGGCCGCCAGCCTGTCCCCCGTACCGCCTGGTGATCCCAGCGCCCGTTCGACGCCGGCCAGATAGGTGTCGGCGGCGTTCCGGACCAGGGCGCGGGCCAGGCCGTCCTTGCTGCCGAACTCGTTGTAGAGGGTCTGCCGGGAGACCCCGGCGGCGGACGCCACATCGACCATGCGCACCGCCGACCAGGGCAGGGTGGCCTGCGCCGAGAGGGCGGCGTCCAGCAATGCGTCTCGCGCTGTGGGCATCGTCGCCTCCCGCGCCAAGGGCTCTGCGTCCCAGAGTTGACGCGCTCCCGGGGACTGTCAATGGTTCGAGCGGCCGCGGGGTCCTGTAGCCCTGTTCACCTGCGGTCGATACTGTGACGACATGCCCGATTACCACGATGATCTGCGCCTCGCCCATGTGCTGGCGGACGCCGCCGACGCGGCGACGATGGACCGGTTCAAGGCTCTGGACCTCAAGGTCGAGACCAAGCCGGACATGACGCCGGTGAGCGAGGCCGACAAGGCCGCCGAGGAACTGATCCGCGGGCACCTCCATCGGGCGCGCCCGCGCGATGCGATTCTGGGCGAGGAGTACGGGATCGAGGGCACCGGCCCTCGGCGCTGGGTCGTCGACCCGATCGACGGCACCAAGAACTACGTACGCGGTGTGCCGGTCTGGGCGACGCTGATCTCCCTGATGGAAGCCGGTGAGGAGGGGTTCCAGCCGGTGGTCGGTGTGGTCTCGGCCCCCGCGCTGAACCGGCGCTGGTGGGCGGCGAAGGGTGCGGGTGCTTTCTCCGGCCGCAGCCTGACCTCCGCCACCCGGCTGCAGGTGTCGAAGGTGGAGCGGATCTCGGACGCCTCGTTCGCGTACGCGTCGCTGAGCGGCTGGGAGGAGCAGGGGCGGCTCGACGGGTTCATGGATCTGACCCGGGCCTGCTGGCGCACTCGCGGGTACGGGGATTTCTGGCCGTACATGATGGTCGCCGAGGGATCGGTCGACATCTGCGCGGAGCCGGAGCTCTCGCTCTGGGACATGGCCGCGAACGCGATCATCGTCCAGGAGGCGGGCGGGAAGTTCACCAGCCTGGACGGGGTGTCCGGCCCCGGCGGCGGCAACGCGGCGGCCTCGAACGGGCTGCTCCACCACGAACTGCTGGGCTATCTGAACCAGCGCTACTGATCCGGATCACGCCCCCCGAGGGACGGCGCGCACCACCGCGCGCCCCTCGGACGATCTCGTTCCCCCTTGTCCCGGTGCCGCATCGATGCAACTCTGAGAGTCCCCCCAGCTTGTGAACTTGTGAATCGACTCACACGGTCGCTTCACGAAGGAGGTGGCTCCTTTCATGCTCGTCCGTGACGCCATGAGCACGCTGGTCCTCACCATCGGACCCGCCCATACGCTCCGCGATGCCGCCCGGCTGATGTCGGTCCGGCATGTGGGAGCCGCAGTCGTCCTCGACCGGGACACCAGCGGGCTCGGCATTCTCACCGAGCGCGACATCCTCAACGCGGTCGGCTCGGGACGGAATCCCGATGTCGAGACCGCCTCCGCCCACACCACCACCGATGTGGTCTTCGCCGCGCCCACCTGGACCCTGGAAGAGGCCGCGGAGGCCATGACGCACGGCGGCTTCCGCCATCTGATCGTGCTGGACGACCATGGGCCCGTCGGCATCGTCTCGGTCCGCGACATCTTGCGCTGCTGGGCGCCCACCAGGCGCCGCCACCGCGCGGAACTCGTCGGCTGAGCCCCATGAACGACCGGTGGGCCGGTCCCCTCCGAAGCGGGGCCCGGCCCACCGCCGACGGCAGGCGTCCTTGTCAGCCGCGCAGTACCTGGACCGCGGCCTCCAGACGCTTGCCGAAGTCGCCGTCCGCCTGGCGGAAGTTGTTGATCGCGCGCTCGGCGATGTCATCGCGCGACACCTTGGCGATGAACCCGGCGAGGTTGTCGATCAGCCGGGCCTTCTCGTCCTCGGAGAAGAGCCGGTAGAGGTTCCCGGCCTGTACGAAGTCGTTGTCCTCGGCGTGGCTGGGGGCCTCGTGCGTACCGATCTCGCCCGTGACCGAGGTCGGCCCCCACAGCGGCCGGTCCGTCTGCACCGGACCGCCGAAGCTGTTCGGCTCGTAGTTCTTCGCACCCTTGTGGCGGCCGTCGTACAGGTAGCCGTCGCGGCTGTTGGTACGCGCCTCGGTGGCGTGCGGGCGGTTCACCGGCAGGTGGTCGGCGTTGATGCCGACGCGGTAGCGGTGGGCGTCGCCGTACGCGAAGAGACGGCCCTGGAGCATCTTGTCGGGGGACGGACCGATGCCCGGCACGAAGTGCGCGGGGCTGAAGATCGACTGCTCGGTCTCCGCGAAGATGTTTTCCGGGTTGCGGTTGAGCTCCAGCCTCCCGATCTCGATCGGCGGGTAGTCCGCGTGCGGCCATACCTTGGTGAGGTCGAACGGGTTGAAGCGGTATGTGGCCGCCTCGGCCGCCGGCATGATCTGGACCTGCACCGTCCAGGATGGGAAATCGCCGCGCTCGATCGCCTCGCGCAGATCGCGCTGATGGCTGTCCGGGTCCTCACCGGCGAGCTTGTTGGCCTCGGCCTGGGTGAGGTTCTTGATGCCCTGGTCGGTCTTGAAGTGGTACTTGACCCAGAAGACCTCGCCGGCCTCGTTGTTCCACTGGTACGTGTGCGAGCCGTACCCGTTCATGTGACGCAGCGTGGCAGGGATGCCGCGGTCGCCGAAGAGCCAGGTCACCTGGTGGGTGGACTCGGGCGACAGACCCCAGAAGTCCCAGACGTTGTCCGCCTCCTGCGAGCCGGTGTACGGGTCGCGCTTCTGGGTGTGGATGAAGTCCGGGAACTTGATGGCGTCCTTGATGAAGAACACCGGGGTGTTGTTGCCGACGAGGTCGTAGTTGCCCTCTTCGGTGTAGAACTTCAGCGCGAAGCCGCGGGGGTCGCGCACCGCGTCGGCCGAGCCCAGGTTGCCCGCGACGGTCGAGAAGCGGAGGAACGTCTCGGTCTGCTTGCCGACCTCGGAGAGGAACTTCGCCCGGGTCCACTGCGAGACGTCGCGGGTCAGCGTGAACGTGCCGTACGCACCGGCGCCGCGGGCGTGCACGATGCGCTCCGGGATGCGCTCGCGGTTGAAGTGCGCGAGCTTCTCCAGCAGCGACTGGTCCTGCACCAGGACCGGACCACCGACGCCTGCGGTCTGACTGTTCTGGTTGTCGGCGACCGGCGCGCCGGCCTCTGTGGTGAGCGGTCCCTGCATCACGTGCGCCTCCTGCGTCGTTCCTGCACATTCGTCATGTCCTGCACAGCCTGCCCCCTTGGCGTATGCCGGTCCCGATCCTACAATGGACTTAGTCCAAGTCAAGTGAACATCCAAAGTCACACTCGTTCGGGACCCGGTCCCTCCACTGTTAGGCTTGTTCTCATGAGTGACCTGTTGGAACGACTTCGCGGACGCGGCTGGCGCATGACTGCGCAGCGGCGCGTCGTGGCCGAGGTCCTCGACGGGGACCATGTGCACCTGACGGCTGACGAGGTCCATGCCCTGGCCGTCGCCAAGCTGCCCGAGATCTCCCGCGCCACCGTCTACAACACCCTGGGCGAGATGGTGACGCTCGGCGAGGTCATCGAGGTCTCCACGGATCGCCGGGCCAAGCGGTACGACCCGAACGCACACCGCCCCCACCACCACCTCGTCTGCGCGAACTGCGGCACCATCCGCGACGTACACCCCGCGGGCGACCCGCTGGCGGATCTGCCGAGCGACGAGCGGTTCGGTTTCACGGTCTCCAATGTCGAGGTGACCTACCGCGGCATCTGCCCGAACTGCGCCGCGACGGCCTGAGTCCTGCCGCGGAAGGCCCCTGCGGTTCACGGTCCCCACGGATCTCGAAGTCCATCGCATCCGACGGGTAGCCATACCGTCGGCGGCGATCACGTCCGCCCCGTAGGCGGCCGACTGTCTCGGCCATCCGATCTTCGACTCCCGGGCGCTGTCCCAGTACGACGTGGTGCTCGTCGGAATCGCGTGTGTGGCGGTCCTCGGTGTCGTCTTCTCCGAATTGGTGCGGATCGCCGGGCGGTTGCTCACACCATGGGCCCCGCGCGACCGCGGCCGCAGCCAGTCCTGAACAGCTCCCTACGTTCGATGCGGATGGGCTGGGAGATACGGCCGATGAACCGGCTGCAGAAGGCATACGCCGATTCGGGCGTCTCGAAGGGCACCCCGGTGCCGGAAGCGAAGGCCGTCGACCGGGCGATGTACCCGGAGGCGGTGGGCCACAAGCTCTGACTCGCGCGCACGGGCATGCGCAGAAGGCCGGATCCTCCAAAGGATCCGGCCTTCTGCGTTCAGTAGCGGGGACAGGATTTGAACCTGCGACCTCTGGGTTATGAGCCCAGCGA